>JBDRTM010000001.1:0-8081 GCA_043824065.1 Planctomycetota bacterium
TCTTGCGGGGGGGATACTTGTTTTTGCAGCTTTTGTATGTGTGTTCACTGTTTGTTTTGCAGATGAGTCGCAGGCTGAAAAACCGGATGGGAACAGCAAGTGTTACGTTTGTCATCCCGATCTGAAGACTGAGGAGCTAACGACAAGCCATCTGGATATGGATGTTACCTGTGACCAATGTCACGGTTTGTCGACCGAGCACATGCACGATGAGATGCTGATGACCAAGCCCGACCTTCTGTTCGGCCGGGCAGAGGTAAATAAGATGTGTTTGAATCCGACATGCCACAAGCCGGGCCCAGAACGCAGTGTTTATGGCCTTGCGGACCACGACCCTGTGGCGGTGGAGGCCTTTTTCAAGAAATGGCGTGGCCGAATGCGACCGAACGGCCGGGCCGTTACACATGATTCAGTCTGCACGGACTGCCACGGCACACACAACATAACCAAACCCATAAACACCTCCGAGGATGGGCAAGCTGCTGAATGGATTACCGCTTTCAGTGGCCGCGACCTTGCCGGCTGGCAACCTTTGGGCAGCGCTTTCTGGACAGTTGAGCGAGGCCGAATCACTGCAAGGCCGGGAGCAAATGGTAAAGGCGGCGTTCTTTGGACCAAGGCCGAGTATGAGGACTACCTGCTGGCGGTAACGTTTCAAGCCACGTGGCCTATCCACGCCGGAATCTGGCTGCGAGGTGCAGGTGCAGAGCAAGGCCCACGAATTGAGATATTTGACAGCAAGAAGCCCATAGCCTTTACGGGCAGCGTTTGGGTGCAGGGAAAAGGACTGGCCCTGGCGAACCTGCGCGACGACCTTGTGGACCGTGAGGGCTGGAATACCCTTTCGGTCAAGGTCGAGGGCGATAGAATCCAGGTCTGGCTCAACGGAGAGGAAATTGGCGTTGTCCGGGTGACTGGGCCAGGAAAAGGAAAAATCGGGCTGTATATCGAGGGGCACCCCACATCCAAATCCACGAAACT
Source organism: Planctomycetota bacterium (assembly GCA_043824065.1). Classification (GTDB taxonomy): domain Bacteria; phylum Planctomycetota; class Phycisphaerae; order Sedimentisphaerales; family Anaerobacaceae; genus NIOZ-UU13. Next base: position 982 of record JBDRTM010000001.1, read on the forward strand.
GCAAGTCCGCGAAGTGCAAATCCAACAGTTGACTAAAGCAGAGTAGTAAACGCAGAGCGACGAAAACAGGCGGGGCTTCGGCTTACTTCAGGGCAAGCTTTTATTCGCTCAGGACAGGGATGCATATAACGTCGCCGTGCCGGCGACGGCTAAACAACCACCAATCAATTTGGGGGATGGTTACGATTTTCGATTAGTGATTATGGCCAGAACTGGTCATTGAGCCAGTTGTCGGCGAGGAGGGCGAAGTCTTTGAAGTCAATTCGGTTGTCGCTGTTCAAATCGGCCGACAAGAGAAGCGGCAGGTCGAAGATGCCGGTGCCGTTGGTAGCGGCATAGGCAATCTCGGCTTGTGTGAGGGCATAGTCGTAAATTCGGAAGTCGTCGATTAGGCCGTCGTAGCCGCTGTACCATCCTGAGCCGATTTCAAACGAGGTGATTGCTGATATGATTGAGTTTGCACCTGTACGGCTGTCATAAATGAGGCCATTGAGGAAAATCTGCATTTTCCCGGTTCCGGCATCTTTAGTGAATGCCCAATGGTTCCAGCGGCCGGACCATTCGGTTTTGTAATTGTGGCTGCCACTAAGACGGCTGTCGAAAGACCAGGGCGAGCCGCAATCCCAATTGTATTTGCCGGGAGATTTCCACGTCCCGAGGTTGATGGCTATCGTGGGGTCATAAACATTATAGGCGTAGTCTGAGCAGAAAAGGGTATCGGTGTGATGAATTGAGTCTGTACCGTATTGCCAGAAGGCAATTGTAATTGCGGTTCTGATTCTTGCAAATAAAAAAGGTGCGTTAGTTATCTCCACAGAGTCCTTGTAGCCATCGAAGCTGATTGCCCGGCCATAGACGCCCTGGACATAAGCTGGGCTGCCGCGTGGCTGGCCGTGGGCGCTGCCGGCGCTGTCGCCGGCGTTGCCGTCGAACTTGTACCAAGCTACCGGAGCTTTAGGAGCTGCTGCCGGATAAATATTATATCCTTTATCGAGCCAACGATATGCCAGATCCTGAAGGTCCTGGAAGTCAACGGCACAGTCGCCATCGAAATCGGCGTCCGGCTTGTTCTCCTCCAGGCATCTGGATGGATACAGCCTGATATCATCAAAGAATACCGTGCCGGTACGGGTGCCGATTGGTTCGGACGGCCGGTTACGAAAACCAATAGAAATATATTCGATGTTACTCAGGTTGACGTTGAGGTTTTGCAGGTCAATTCTCCAGGGCTGCCAGGTTTCCCTGCTGAGGTCGTTGGCATCGCCGGCGTATGGCACGAGATCATTGACGTCGCCATCACCCAGGGCGATATACATCTGGGCATTAATATCGTTATCCGCTTGGCCATAGAAGAACAGCTCCAACGCCTTGACGCCGGCTGACGCCCAGTCCCGTGCAGGACTAAATTGGTAAGCAGCCTCGGAGTAAAAATAATCGTCATAGTAGTAGTGAAACGCCATCGACTGCCGACATTTATGAACAGGGTTTAGTCCCTTTGAAAGTTCCACGTATCCCTCGGCGAATTGTTTCCACGTTTGATATATTGTAAACCTGTCATAGGACTCAAAGTTGTCCACGACAAGATAATCGGCCGTTGTAAATTTCCAGATATCGCCTGTCCAGGGGCTGTTGGTATCAGCGTCATTGAGCTCATCGAGACGCCAATAGTAAGTTTTGCTTAGTTCAAGGGCAGGGGGGGTGAAGCTGTTGACATCCTGCGGCTGTGGCGGTACGCTGACGGGGGTCGCACTTTCGTCCACGTCAGTAAGGGCCGTACCGAAATAGACAATGTGTTTTTCTGCAGAACGTCCGGGCGACCATTTCAGGACGGTATTTAGGGGTACATTGTTGGCGCCATCAGGGGGGCTCGGGTTACAGGCGGTATAGGCGCAGTCGGCGTTAATCCGGGCACGCACATTTGCTAAATCGAATCCAGGCGAGCCTCCTCTAAAGTCTAATCCAACGATACGTATCGCAGATGGTACAAACGGCAGTGAAATACCGGCGATGTCGAAGCTGATTTCGGTTTGTTCGTAGAAGCCGATGTCTGGAACCAAAGCGTAGCCGAGCAGATACTCCCGGCCTGAACCGTCCGTAATGAAGACGAGGGCTTGTTCATCAACGGCGTCCAGCTCAATGAGGAATATGTCATCGCCCGGGCCGTCGATGATTTTGCCGCGAAACTTTAACTCGACCCAATGGTCGGTGGGTATTGTGACGCCGGAGAGATCTGAGGGCGGCTGGCCGATGAGCAACTGCTCCGGGAGTACCGGCACGGGCCAGCGTCCGTCCATATCCATACCATACCAACAATCCTCGTCAGGATTGTATATATCGAGCAGATAATATGGATATTCGAGCGATGTTTGCTGGGCTAAGGTTGCACTACCAAGTGTGAGAACTAAACAGATAATCGTTGAGGTTATTGATTTTTGCAAAACAAATGAAACTAAAAATTTACAGACCCCGCTACGGCCTCGGCCTTCGCCGAGACGAGAGAGGCAGGCTTTACCGCCAAGGCCACCCCCAAACAAGTTTGAGGGTGCCATCCTGTAATCCTTTAATGATGCAAAGCTCAATAATAAGCAGGCTTTTTTCATTCTTACCCTCGGAGTCCTACCGCAGAGCCGGCTCAGAAAGTATATGAGAAGCTGTCATTTTTACCGTTGTCATCCCTTCGGCAAGCTCAGGGCAGGCTCTGAGCCCTTCGCTACGCTCGAGGATAAACTCCGCGAAGGAACTCTATGAAATGAGCGAAAAACCGAGATTCTTCACTGCGCTGCGCTCCGTTCAGAATGACAAAATGAGCTTTTCATACACATTCTCAGAAAATATCGAGGTAGATAAAGCTTAGATGCCTAAAAAGATTTTATCATTTCCGTGTTTATAATGCAAGAGGAAATTGCATTTAGGTTACAGTAAGATGTATCCAAACCGCAAGTGCAGAGAAAAAACTTGATATGTGAGAGATTGTTGGTAAACTTCCGGCGACAGTTCGACGTGCGTGCCTTCGCCTCGCTTGAGGCCGAGCGTCTGTGTGCAGTATAGTGCAAATGCAAATACGCAATATAAAATATTAGATACGAACAGAAGCTATCAGAAGGGATACTTGAAATGGCTAACTATTCAGCAAGTCCTGCAGGTGAAAGATTTGCTATCCCTGGAGAAGACCAATACGCTGCTGAGTTTAAGCGCATTGAGTCCTTGGCAGAAGCGGCACGTAACGATGGCAAAGAAATCGTTGTGGTAATGGGCGTCGGCTTTGTGGGTGCGGTTATGGCAGCTATCATTGCCGATTCCGTTGATAAGAAAAGCGGCAAGGCAGGCAAGCTCGTCATCGGCTGTCAACGGCCCAGCGTCCGCAGCTACTGGAAGATTCCGCTGCTTAAACGAGGCATATCACCGGTTAAGGCCGAAGACCCTGAGGTCGAGCCGATGATTGCCCGCTGCGTGCTCGAGAAAAAAACGCTCGTCGCCACCTATAACAGTGACTGCCTCAAGCTGGCTGACTGTGTGGTTGTGGATGTGCAGTGCGATTATACGAAAAACGACCTCGGCAATATGCGAACCGGCAAGGTGGAAATGAGCGCGCTGGAAGCGACAATGAAAACCATCGGGGGGAAAGTGCCGCCGAATTGCCTGACCCTGATTGAAACGACGGTGGCGCCGGGCACGACAGAGCTTGTTGCCTGGCCGATTATGAAAAAAGCCTTTGCCGAGCGTGGTATAGAAACAGAACCGCTGCTGGCACACAGTTTCGAGCGGGTTATGCCCGGCAGACAATATGTTTCGTCCATACGGGATTTCTGGCGGGTCTGCTCCGGCTGTAATGAGCAGGCGAGAAAACGTGTGGAGAAGTTTCTCAAAGAAGTGCTGAACACCGAAGAATTTCCGCTGACAGTTATGGACCGCCCCATTGAGTCGGAGACTACGAAAATCGTCGAGAATTCTTTCCGTGCCACTATGCTGGCGTTCCTTGACGAGTGGAGTTTGTTCGCAGAGCGCAACGGCGTGGACCTGATTAAGGTCATCAAGGCCATCAAGGTCCGGCCCACTCACAGCAATATCATATTTCCCGGCCCGGGTATCGGCGGATATTGCCTGCCAAAGGACGGCGGACTCGGGCGCTGGGCATATAAGCATATTCTCGGATTCGATGACGATATATTCAGGATAACAACAGCAGCAATCGACATCAACGACACGCGCGGCCTGCACGCAGCGACGTTAACAAAAGAAGCCCTTGAAAATATGGGTCGGCAAGTAGGTGGTGCGGCCGTGCTTCTATGCGGAGCAAGTTACCGGCAGGATGTCGGTGACACCCGCTACAGCGGCTCGGAGATAGTCGTTCGAAAGCTGACCGAGATGGGGGCCGAGATGCGGGTGCACGACCCGTATCTCGAACACTGGTACGAGCTGGAAAAACAGGATGTCTATCCGGCGCCGGGGCACTCTTTGGCAAGGTTCTTCGGCAATCAGGACGATCTGGTTAATATCCAAGTTCAGAGCGATCTTGCCACTGCACTTGCCGAGGTCCAGGCGGTCATATTAGCTGTGCCGCATACACCTTACTTGGAACTTGACCCTGAACAAATCGTTGAGTGGGCGGGTGGGCCGTTGGCGGTGATTGATTGTTTCGGGATACTGAACGATGAGAAAATCCGTCGGTATTTGGAACTCGGCTGTGAAGTAAAAGGTCTGGGCAGGGGACATATCGAGAGAATAAAGGAAGAAGTGAGAAGAAAGGTAGTGAGCTAAAGTTTGAAGTGCCTAAAATGCAGTTTTCGTTTAAGGTTGTCGATGCTCGTATCGATGCTCGTCATAGAAGCTTGAAACTCGCTTCTACTCGAGCATCCAATATCGAGCTTCCAGTTTCGATACCAGCTTCGATACTGACAAACAAGCTTCTACAACTGGGTAACTTTAGCTCACTTTAGGCACTTTTCAATATGGATATTAAAAACAAACGAATAGCTGTTTTGGCACCGGTGGCCTGGCGGACACCGCCCAGGGCCTATGGTGCCTGGGAAACTGTTGCCAGCAATATCACAGAGGGATTAGTGGCTCGCGGATGGAAAAACGTAACACTGTTTGCTACGAAAGAATCTGTAACGAGCGCGAAACTTGAGGGCTGGGTCGAAAGAGGTTATGAAGAAGATAAGACGCAAATCCCGCTGGTCTCCACGTGTTTGCATATTTCCAAGGTGATGGAGCGGGCGGATGAGTTTGACCTGATTCATAACAATTTCGATTATCTGCCTTTGACCTACCTTCCGTTTATAAAGACACCAATGCTGACCACCATCCATGGTTTTTCCGACCAGGATATACTTCGGATTTACTACGAGCACAAAGACAGCTACTATGTTTCCATCAGTGATTCCGACAGAGACCCCGGTTTGCCTTACTTGGCAACCGTTTACAATGGGATTGACCTTTCCAACCTTACCTTTAGAGAAACGCCGGGGGACAAGCTCGTCCATTATGGGCGAATACACAACGATAAGGGGACACATCTTGCTATTGAAGTTGCAAAAAAAAGCGGTATGGATTTGATAATAGCAGGGATAATTCAGGAACAGGCCTACTTTGATAATCTCCTCAAGCCGCATTTAAACAATTCTTCAATTCAATACATTGGCCCAGTTAATCCTGTGCAGCGTGATGCGCTTCTTAAAGAATCATACGCGGTTATTCATCTTAATCTTATTCCCGAGCGGTTCGGCCTGGTAATGGCCGAATCCAATGCGGCGGGCGTACCGGTAATCGCAATGGATTTAGGTTCCTGTCGTGAAGTTATCGCGGATAAGCAGACCGGCTTTCTGGTTAATGATGTCGATGAAGCGGTAGAGGCCGTCGGCAAAATCGAGCAGATAGACCGCAGAAAGTGCCGGCAGCGAGTGGAAGAGAATTTCACTACCGATAAGATGGTGGAGGGCTATGAAAAAGTCTATGAGGAAATCTTTCGTCGAGAAGAGCAAAAGAGAAATGAAGGCGTCTAACAAAAACTTATATGTCACCCTGAGCGCAGCGAAGGGTCTCTTCGCTCGGTCGGGAAAGTGAGATTCTTCCCCTTCGGCTTCGCTCAGGGCTAAAGGCTTTTTTCGCTCAGAATGACAATGGCATTAAACAATCGGCTCTGTTAGAGGCCATAAGATTCTGTGGAGATGTAATAAATGAAAAGTAAATTTGTTACTCGTTACCAGGGCAATCCAATCCTGACAAAGGACGATATCCCTTATCCGGTCCAGACGGTCCACAACGCCGGGGTTACGAAATTTGACGGGCGATACATAATGCTGTTTCGCTCACACCTCGATACCGGCAGGTCCATAATCGGCTTAGCGGAAAGTGATGATGGTTTCAATTTCAAAGCCGGTCCGGAACCTTTTATGACGCCGAGTAAAGAGCCGCTTTTTTATGAGTACGAGGAGTTCGGCGTTGAAGACCCGCGTATTACCCACCTGGGAGGCGTCTATTACATAACATACAGCGCATATTCGGCACACGGAGCTCGCACCGGCTTAGCTAAAACAACGGATTTTAAATCGGTCGAAAGAGTGGCCTTTATTACGCAGGCCGACTACAGAAATACCGTGCTTTTCCCTGAAAAAATCAATGGCAGATACGTCAGATTAGACAGACCTCATTCGGATATTAGTCCCTGGTCAATCTGGATTAGTTTTTCGCCGGACCTGCGCTACTGGGGCGATTCAAAACTGGTAATCAAACCTGTTAAATATCACTGGGATGAGATGAAAATCGGCCCGGGTGCTCCCCCAATTCGCACCGACAAAGGCTGGCTGAATATCTACCACGGTGTCTTTCCGACAATGGACGGTCACGTATATCGGCTTGGCGTTGCTCTTCATAAGCTCGATGACCCGGCTGAGGTTCTTGGCGTTGGTGACCGCTGGATTTTACAGCCGGAAGACCAGTGGGAGGTCACCGGCTACGTGCACAACGTGGTCTTTACCTGCGGCGCTGTGCCGGAAGACGACGGGACATTAAAACTCTACTGGGGCGGGGCGGACAAGGTAATGTGCGCCGGCACGGCAGTAATTGACGAGCTTGTTGAGCTTTGCCTGACCGATTCAAGA
>JBDRTM010000002.1:0-2577 GCA_043824065.1 Planctomycetota bacterium
GACTAAAGTGAGCTAAAGTGACTAAAGTGACAGCAAAGCTGTCATTCTGAGCGAAGCGAAGAATCTCTTTTGCGATGGCCAGATCCCTTCGGCAAGCTCAGGGCAGGCTCTTCGGCTTCGTCTCAGGATGACACGTAAGTGTCACTTTAGGCACTTTACACTTTTTAGTTTTGTGGCGAGGGCAAATGCGATGAAGACAGAAAAAGCAATCGATGTCTTTGGGTCACGCCTTTCAGTCGAAGACCCCTTCCAACAGGGGGAAGCGTGCGTATCCGCATTTAGTTTCTCCGTAAGGAGTCCCAAGGACAAATCGTGGCTTATGCGGCTACTGCCTTGTTACACCTTAATTGATGAATTGCTATTTTGCAAAAGCTTGTCACCCCGAGCGAAGTCGAGGGGTCTATTAAAACAGATTCCTCGACTCCGCTGCGCTCCGCTCGGAATGACAATTCATCAAATCACAAGTAACAGAGTGCTACTACTAATTGTTACTATATTTGTGGTGTGTGTGCCGGTGCAGGGCAAAGAAAACGACTGGTTCACCTATTTAGGCAACAAGACAAACCCCAAGGCCCCTCGCAGGCACATGAGCGCAGCCGAAGCGCTGCCGCCGCTGCCGCTGCCGGCTACACCTTTGCGGCGTACCGAACGTAAGAAGCCGCCACAGCCGGATTACCTCATAGGCAAAGTAATATGGGGTGAATCGGCTTCTTTTGTCGATTCCGGCGGGGATAAGATGAAGATAGCCGACTGGAATTTGTGCCCTACGGATATGGAAAGGTTCGTGGGTAACGGCCGGTCGATGGATTTGCAATACCACTGGCAGAATGTCAACCTTAACGATTTTCATTTCGACCCGAAGAAGCTGCCGGCGTTACTATTCAGCGGAGTACGGACACTGAGGCTTAGCCAGACGCATATTCAAGCATTGCGTGAATACGTATTGAATGGTGGTATGGTTATCTGTGATTCGATAGCGGGGTCGCCTTACTTTTATGATTCGGCCAAGAAGGTTTTCCTCGAGGCCTTTCCGGAATGTCGGTTTCGTGTAATTCCGGCTGACCATCCACTCTATCACATGTTAGTGGATGTGAAGAATGTAACTTATCCCAAAAAGCCGGGAACCACCAAGCCGTATCTGGAGGGTATCTATGTTGGCAGCCGGGTCGGTGTGCTGGTTTCGAAATATGGGTTGGGCTGTGGCTGGAATCGTGATGTAACAAGACTTGGTAAGCTGCCGAAGGCGGTTTATTACGATGTAAAAAGCGCCAATCAGCTCGGGCTGAACTTGGCGGCGTACGTTGTAGGCTATGCGGAGGTTGGACTTTTGGAGGGTCAGCCGGAAGTTTTCGGGGCGGCGGACCAGAAAAGACCTACCGATGAATTTGTCTTTGCCCAGCTCAAGCACGAGGGTGCGTGGAATGTGCATCCCGGAGGGGCAACGGCACTGCTGATGAAGCTGCGGCGGCACACTGCTGTTCGCGTCAATTTGAAGCGCGTGGCGGTGGATGCTGAAAAGGACGACCTTTCTTCGTATCCGTTTCTGTACCTGACAGGTTTGGACGATTTCTCGTTTTCTTCCGAGGCTATAACTGCTCTGCGGCGCTATCTTCAGTTTGGAGGTGTGCTTCTGATAAACAATGGTATGGGCTTGAGCACCTTTGACAGGGCGGTGTGGCGGGAGCTGGCAAAGATTTTGCCTGAGGCGGAGCTGGAACCTATTTCAGCGAATCATCATCTCTACAACAGTCTTCTGACAATCAAAGAGGTGAGGTATTCGCCTGTGGTGGCGAAGAATAGGCCGGAACTCAAAAATCAACCCTACGTGCTGGGAGTGACAATCGACGGCGACCTGAGGGTCCTTTACAGTCCCTACGATATTGAAGCCGGCTGGTTAGATGCCTACTATCCGTTAATAAGGGGCTATGAATCAATCTATGCCCAGCAGTTAGGGATGAATATTATTACGTATGTTATGACACACTAAGGCGGAGGGAATTATATGTCAGATAAGACGTCAACTGTAAGCTGTCCGGAATGTGGAAAGAAATATGATGTCAGCAATGTTTCGGCTGGGACAAAAGCTCGGTGCAAATGCGGATGCAAATTTGATGTATCATCCGGGCAGATTGTCGAGCAGGACGTGCCCCCGCCGGCAGCAAGCGGAGGCAGGCCAAGAGCCCGGTTGGGGGACACTACTAATTTAGGGTCAAGGGATGCCATCGCGGTGGTTGAATCGTTAGCTCAGGCTAAAGATACTATCCTTGATGAAGTTGGCAAAATCATTGTCGGTCAAAAGGAAGTGCTGAATCAGATTCTCACCGCGTTTTTTGCTCGGGGACATTGCCTGCTGATGGGGGTGCCGGGATTGGCAAAGACTATGATGGTGCATAGTCTGGCCCAGACGATGCTGTTAAAATTTAACCGGATTCAATTCACACCCGATTTGATGCCTACTGATATTACCGGGACAAATATTCTGCAAAGTGACCCTAAGACACGACAACGAAAGATTGTTTTTCAGAAGTGGCCTGTCTTAACTAATGTACTTCTGGCCGAAGAGATAAAACGTACTCC
>JBDRTM010000003.1:0-6963 GCA_043824065.1 Planctomycetota bacterium
GATGAGTCGGTGATTCTTACCGTCATCGGGAAAGCCGGCCAGTCTGCCACTTCGGCCATCGGGAGATTATACGAGGAAGGCCACAGCAGACATATCCTAACTACTGCACCCGGAACCAAAACGGGCTTTTCCTCGCCTGCGGTTCTGACCATTCGCGCGAAAAAGTCGGACATCGACGCCTTCGCGAATGGCACGCTCAGTTTTGACCAGTTTACTCAAAAGACCCTGCTTCTTTCATATTCCTATTTGGGTGAAAACATCGGCGGTGGGCCATCCCGTTCTTTCCCGACAAATATTATCTTGAAGTAGTAGTAGAAGAAGTCGCCGGTAGATTCCACCAGCAAGCAGGAATCTCAAAAATATTTAATGGTAGGGTGGGGCTTGCCCCACCATTCCTCTGCTCGCAATACGATATACGCAATACGCGATACGCGATACGCAATACGACATACGAAATACGAATCAAACGTCGAGGTTCTGAACTTCCAAAGCGTGTTCGCAGATAAAGTTTCGGCGTTTCTCCACACCGTCGCCCGTTTGTTTTGTATTATGCCATACTTGAGATAAGTGCTTCGATGTGGGAGACAAATGTTCTTGTCTGAGCCAGCCAGTCGGCTACCTCGTCAGCTTTGAATACGACCAAATCTGCATAGTCTCCTTCTTGGCGGCTATCGAACAGCAGGTCAAAATGCTTACCCAACTCTTTCGGGATAGAGCCTTTCCTGACAAACTCGCGATGTAGCAATGAACGTAGATGTCCATGTTTGCTTGTGGACATGTTTTTGCACAATAGTAATGCCGAAACCGCGTAAAAGCAGGCATAGTAGAGACGATTCACATATGAGTTCGTGTGGTCGGCTTCGAACAATATCTTGGCCTCTTCGATAGCCTCATTGGCACGGGACATACGATATGCAATCAAGGATCGTTCCTCGTCGGTCATAGCAGCACCCCATCTCGCTCCACGTTTTTGTGAAATGGCATAGCCCTGTAAAGTGGTGAATCCCACTGCTGCCTGTTATAGACAATCAATGTAAGTACCGCACCTGTCTCCAATTCCAGGGGATATACATTTGAGAGTATTTCTTTCTTGAGAGCCATATCTACCGGCCCATTTACTATTATCAAAATGTCGTAGTCAGAGTCTTTATTACCATCGTCCCTGGCCCGTGACCCGTATAGTATCACATCAGCATCCGTAGCAATGTTTGTGATAGCTCTCTTGCATCGCTGCAGCAATTTAACGTCAGCGAGACTGTTTGTCCATAAATTCACAGGTTTCACTTATCACCTCTGTTGGTATCCCGCAATACGAATCACAGACCACCACTCAAACGTCGAGGTTCTGAACTTCCAGCGCGTGTTCGCGGATAAAGTTTCGGCGTTTCTCCACATCGCTGCCCATTAATATACTGAACAGCCGGTCGGCTTCGCCGGCGTCGTCGAGTTTGACGCTCAGCAAAGTACGCGTCTGCGGATTCATTGTCGTATCCCATAACTGGTCAGCGTTCATCTCGCCCAAACCTTTGAAGCGTTTTATCTCAATCCCTTTGCCGCCTATCTGCCTTATGCTTGCGCAGATGTCCCCTAACGATGCGACCTCGTATCTATCATCGCCGCTGAGAAGCTCGAACTTCGTGGGCGCAGATTCACCAGAAACACTTTTGGCAGGCTTCAACAGAAAATCCTTAAGGTCTAAGCCGAACTGCTTTTGAAGTTGTTCGTTTATCTGATTGATCCGGTCAACCTCGTGAAGCTCCTCGGCAGCAATTGATTCTTCCTCCTCGCCTTCCGCTAAACCTTTGGTCCGCTCTTTGAGCTCATCGACCCGTTTTTCGTACTCCTCCCTTTTGTAATAAATCTCCTCCTGGCCTTCGGTGCAGATACGAAACTGCGGCAGTCCACCTTGGGACGGGCTGTAATAGGACTGGACAAAATCGGTGAAGTTAATACCACGTCTGCTCAAAACCGTTATGATGCGCTCGGCCTCAGCTAAGGTCTTTACAAGCTCAGTCAGCTCTTTGTCGCAAACTTCGCGGACACCGTTAGAGTTCCGTCGCTTTACCGCTCCCTCACGGTCGCGGCTCTGTGTCTTTGTGCCTTTGTGCCTTTGTGCCTTTTTGGTCTTCTTATTTTTTTTGCCGTCCCTGATGATAAGTTCTGTACCTTCCAGACCGCGAGCAATCATCCGCTTGTGCATTTGATTCTCGCTCAGGATATATTCAGATGCCTTTTTACCTTTGACTTTAATCTCATACAAGGGCGGCTGGGCGATATAAATCTTATTCTCCAAAAACAACTGCTGCATCTGCCGGAAGAAAAACGTCAGCAGCAGAGTTCGAATGTGCGCGCCATCGATGTCGGCGTCCGTCATCAATATTATCTTGCCGTATCTGCACCTGTCCAAATTGAACTCGTCGACGCCGATACCGGTCCCCAAAGCGCTGATAATAGTTCGGATTTCATCGTGGGCCAGCATCTTTTCCAGCCGGGCCTTTTCCACGTTTAGAATCTTGCCCTTCAACGGCAGAATTGCCTGGATACTTCTATCCCGCCCCGCCTTTGCCGAACCCCCGGCCGAATCACCTTCCACAATGAATATCTCCGTATTCGCCTTTTCCTTACTCGCACAGTCCCACAACTTGCCCGGAAGGTTGGAAGTGCTCAGCGCGCCTTTGCGTCTGGTCAGTTCACGTGCCTTCCTCGCCGCTTCTCTGGCTGCCGCCGCCTGGATGGCCTTGTTCAAAATCCGTTTCGCCTCTGCCGGATGCTCTTCCAAAAAATGACCCAATTGCTCATTGACGGTCGTCTCAACGAAACCACCAACCTCCGGATTAGTCAGCCGAACTTTCGTCTGCGCCTCGAAGTGCGGGTCCGCAAGTTTCACCGCCACAACTGCTGTCAATCCCTCGCGGAGGTCATCACCTGTTGTCGCCTGTCCGTTCCTTAGCAGGTTATTACTTTTGGCGTAATAGTTCATCGTCCGCGTCAGCGCCGTCTTAAAGCCTGAAAGATGCGTCCCGCCGTCGATATTACGGATGTTGTTGGCAAAGACCAGCAAGTTTTCAGTATAACCGTCGTTGTACTGCATAGCCACTTCGCAGCTCAGCATCGCCTTACGGTCTTCCCTGGCAAAGTAGATGACATCATTATGAAGGGTCTCTTTGCCCTCGTTAAGATGCTTGACAAACGCCCTGAGGCCGTCCTCAAATTTGAATACCTCTTTTTTCTTATTTCTGTCGTCCCTGAAGCTAATCCGCAGCCCGCCGTTCAAGTAAGCTAACTCTCGTATCCGTTTCAGCAGCGTATCGTATGCGAATTCCGTATCGCCGAATATATCTTCGTCTGGCTTGAAGGTTATTTTTGTGCCGCATTTATTGGTCGGGCCGATTTCTTTTACCCGTTTCTTGGCGACGCCTCTGACGCACTCGAAGTGATAGTGCTTTCCGTCGCGATAAACATCGGCTTCCAGCCATTCGCTCAGGGCATTGACAACGCTCACTCCAACACCGTGCAGCCCGCCGGCCACTTTGTAACTGTCACTGTCAAACTTCCCGCCGGCGTGCAGCTTTGTCAGCACCACCTCCAAAGCGCTGATCTTGGCCTCTTTATGCTTTTCGATGGGTATCCCTCGGCCGTTATCCTCGACCGTACAGCTACCGTCGGGATAAATACGCACGCTTATATGGTCACAAAACTCCGCCAATGCTTCATCGATGGAGTTATCTAATACCTCATAGACCAGATGATGCATCCCTCCGGCGCCGCGGTCGCCGATATACATATCAGGCCGTTTACGCACCGCCTCCACACCCTCAAGAATCTTTATATTGCTCGCATCATATCTATGGTCCTTCATACCAGCTCTCTGTTTCTATCTTGTATATCGTCTTTATTAACTGATAAACTATAAGACTTCTACCTAACCTCAATTTTGCATAACTCTACGATGAACCATCGGTTTTTTAGGCTTCTCGAACCGAAAACCAAAATTCACAAACCACGGTTCAGCCGACAACGGCTGGGTGGCACCCTCAAACCCTGGCCTCCAGTTCGTCGAAGGCTTGTTTGGGGGTGTTGACTTCAACGGCTTAAGCGACAACGAATTTGATTTCTGTTAATCGAGCTTTCGGACACTGCTGCTGCAGCTCTTCAAGAATCTCCGAGCTGCACAATTGCAGCTCGTACTTATATGCCGGCGAATCCACCCTGACTTTCAGCTGACCGCCGGAAATATCAACAATTTCACAGTGTTGGCAAAGTTCAGCAGGCAGCAGCTGGCTCCACAGTTCAGCTACCTCGCTATACTTGGCCTGCATCGGTGAGATATGCTCATCCAAAAGCTGCCGGACAACATCGCCCAACTTTACTGTGCCTTTCGGTATTTTTGCTATTCGGTACTTGAGGTTATTCTGTAATCGTTCGAGCTCATCCATAATACACAATTCACGAAACTGACAAGTCCGCTTTCGTCCGGCGACCGTGAACTATCCTAAGTTAATAGGCATTAGGACGTAGAGGAAATTTGTCCCGCTTTTTATCAGGCCCGGTCTGTCCGGCTGGCCTAAGTCAAGTTCGAACTCCGGCGTCTTGATAACTCGCAGAGCATCTATCAAATACTGCGGATTAAAACCGATTTCAATCGGCTCGCCTTTATAATCGATTGGCATATCGACCTGTGCATCGCCCGTCTCCGGTGCTCTGCCGGAAAACACCAGCTTGTCCTTTTCAATCGACAGCTTAATACCCTTTGACTCCTCGCTCGTCAGCAGCGATGCACGGCGAACAGCACTCAACGCCCCCTCGGTCGATAGGGTCAGCTTCTTGTCGTAATCGGTTGGGATTATGTCCTCGTACTTCGGAAAGTTGCCTTCGACCAGATTCGAGCTTATAACAACGTTCGCACAGCTTATCAGAATCTGGTTATCGACGAGTTTAATTGTAACGGTGTCTTTCTCATTGCTGCCGACTTTATCTAATAGTCCCATCGCCTTGGCCGGCACTATTATATTCGCCGGTGTTTTGTCTTTCGCCGGGGCGGAAGCTAAGTTGACTCTGCACCGTGCTAATCTTCTGCCGTCTGTGGCAACTAACATTAGCTTTTTGTCCTTAATCTCCCACAGCACACCGTTAATAGCATAGCGGCTGCTTTCTCTGGCCGTCGCAAACAGACTCTGCTCGATACCAGCCTGAAGATTACCCAAGGCAATCTTTATATCACCGGCACCGTCGAAACCCGGCACCACCGGATACTGCCCCGGCTCCTGGCCGTAAATCGTAAAGTGGCTGTCGGCCCCTTTTATTTCACACGTGCCCTTTGAAGCCTCTAATAGCAGGACCTCGTCAACGCTTTCACGCACAACCGCCGCCAGCCGGTCTGCCGGCACGATAATCTCGCCTGTCTTTTCGACCTGCACCTCAGAGATCAGATAGTTGATACCGACCTCTAAGTCCGTCGCGCATATCCGAACCGCTTTCTCCTCAGCAGTGATTTGCACGCACCGCAGTATCGGCTTGGGCGTTCGGCTCGGCACTACCGATGTCAGCAGACCCAAGGCCTCGCTTAGGGCCGCTCTGTTGAAATTTACTTTCATAATAATCCTCTACGCCAAAATATCAAAAGGGTCAAAATATCAAATTCTCACGCTTAAAAATATCAGCGTAGTTTACACCAAAACTCGCACCTTCACAACATTATTTTCACAAAAAAGCTGAACCCCCTCGAATACGCCTCTGCCTCACAATCGCTGCACCAAGCAGAGCCCCCACTGTAACAGAGCCGCCCCCGCTCTTGCTTTCGCAAGAAAGCGCGGGGGTAAAGGAGCGGTAATTGCTTTTTCAGCGGTAATTACTCCTCCGCATTCAAAGCCGGCGCATATCGAGCACACTTAATTTCTATGATTGGTTTTACGTACTGGTTGCAGCAAAAATCATACTGGCATCAGCCGGATTAGCGATGCAAATAAGGAAGGATTTCTTATTACCGCAGGCGGATATTTCCACAAGAAGGAATTGGTTGATTTGCTTTTTTTTCTCTGTTGACTTATTTGTTACGTACATTAACCTCAAGGTATTTAACGCCCCATTCCAGGGCCTCTTGATGAGTGGCGAAAAACACGTCGAGCCGGTTTCCTTTGATGGCGCCGCCTCTGTCGAGGACCTTCACAGCTCGGCCGTTGCTATAGCCGGGGATGAGCATTTCAGTGCCGAAGGAATACCGTCTGTCTGCCGCCACAAAGGTATCGCCCGGCCGTATCTTGTACCCGCGGGCCGTTACCCCGTCTGAATATTCACCGCAGCATTTCGGACAGGGGCAATAGGCCGTTACACGCATTTGTATGCTTTGCCATTCGCCCCCCGCTCTTGCTTTCGCAATCCGCAGGATGCCTTTCGGCAGAAAGCGCGGGGGCTCGGCGTCATCCTCGGAATTATCAGGCTGCCTGTTTGTGGTCTTCTCTGGCCTGTGCGGTTCGGACTCAGCTTTTATTCCGGATTCATTCAAAAGGGAGCCACCCCTGTTCTCTGCATTGGTTACAGTAGCATTGAGTAAAGTTGGTGGAACGGCCATCTTGGCCGTTTTTTCGCGGGCTGGAAGCCCGTGCCACGCGGTCTTTGTGCTCGCCCTGTTAGAAATATTGCTTTTTCCTTGCTCATTCGGGTTTCCCGAATTTCTAACGGGGCGAGCTATATCGGCGATTAAACTCACGATGCAAATGACGGCCGTCAGATTTATCAGCTTTAGAAATACGCCGCTAAAACCTTTAACTGTTGCTTTTCTCAATGAACACCCTCCTCACGCATCAGGTTTGAAGTAAGTGCCTAAAGTGACACGTAAGTGTCATCCTGAGGCGAAAGAAAGCTTGCCCTGAGCGTAGCCGAAGGGCCGAAGGATCTGGCCAACGAAAAAGAGATTCTTCACTTCGCTGCGCTGCGTTCAGAATGACAGCAAAGCTGTCACTTTAG
>JBDRTM010000004.1:0-5432 GCA_043824065.1 Planctomycetota bacterium
CAAAACTAAAAACCAGAGAAAAACCAATCATCCATATAACCAAAAATCTACTTCTCATAATTCATACCTCCACATACTTTTTTATCAATTCCCAAGATGGTCATATCCTTTTTTATCTGCATCTCCCCAGCACCCAGGGTGGCACCCTCAAACTTGTTTGGGGGTGCTGAAACTCAGTTTTTCAAATGCTCATAGCCTTTGGCTTGTAAATCACTAATCCGGCCATCCGGCATTTTTATCTGCATTTTTCCGGTGTCGGTAATGGTACCGATTTGCGTAATCGGCGTCGGCTCATCCCACTTATCCAACAGTTTTTGGCAGTCTGGCTGCGAAAGAGTAAAAAGCAGCTCGAAATCTTCACCATCGTTTAGGGCAGAATTCAGCGGCTCTGCATTTTTTCGAGCTTGTTCCGATATCGGAATTTGCTCTGCGTTTATAATAGCACCCACCTGGCTTGCTTTGCAAATTCGATTTAAATCGCTGCTCAGTCCATCGCTTATATCAATCATTGAATTGGCCGTTACCATTTGGGCGATTTTGACGGCCTCTTTAACTCTCGGCTCAAATTCCAGATGTCTCCCCAAGCCCGCTCCACCTAACGAGCCTGTTACGCAGATACTATCACCCACCTTTGCACCCGACCTTTTTACAGGCTCATTGCCCCCCTGCTTACTGAGCATCGCCACACTTATCGCGAACGGTTTTTCCTCATTCCAGCTCGTAATATCACCACCAACAAGCGCACAGCCAAACCTCTCGCCCGCACCAACAATCCCAGAGTGAAGCTGTTTTAATTCTTCTTCGCCGAATCCTTTTGGCAGCGCAACCGATACAACAGCGGCAACAGGCACCGTCGCCATCGCCGCGCAATCGCTTAGGCTGACCGCCATAGCTTTATATCCGGCTTGTTCTAAAGTTACTTTTCCAAGCTCGAAATGCACACCATCCAGCAGCATATCTGTGGTGATAAGGACCGACTCATCTCCTAACCGAATCTGGGCCATATCGTCACCGATGCCGATAGGAAAATCCGCTGCGGACAACTTGCTTTGGCACGCAAACCAGGCGGTTATTTCATCTTCACTCATCGCTGTCCCAACTGCTTATTCCAGTATGCAATCTGTTCTTTCGCCTGCTTCGGGCCGGTTGAACCGGCGGTAATGTATTTATCCGCAACGCCTGCCGCACCGAGATTTTCATACACGTCCGTCTCAATCGAGGCCGAATACTTTTGCAGCTCATCCAGACCAAGCTCAGCCAACTTTTTATTCTGCTCCTCGCAGTAAGCAACCAAAGACCCGACAATACCGTGCGCCTCGCGAAAAGCAACACCCTTTCCGACTAAATACTCAGCCAAGGCGGTGGCATCCAAAAACCCTTCCTCCAGCTCAGCCGAAATCTTCTTCGTATTGAACTTCGTATGTGAAACAATCGCCCGCGCCACATCCAAACAGGCCCCGGCCGTATCGTTCGCAGCGAAAATATGGACCTTGTCCTCCTGCATATCGCGATTATAGCCCGACGGCTGACCCTTCAAAATCGTCAGCATAGCTATCAATGAACCATAAACCCGACCGGTCTTTGCCCGAATAAGCTCCAGGATATCTGGATTACGCTTCTGCGGCATCATACTCGACGATGTGCAATAGGCATCGTCAATCCGCACAAATCCGAATTCATTGGATGAATAAATTATCCAGTCCTCAGCCAGCCTGGACAGATGAGTCGCAATAAGCGCACAATCGAAAATAAACTCCGCACAAAAGTCCCTGTCGCCGACCGCGTCAATACTGTTATAGCTGATATCCGAAAAACCCAATTGCTTCGCTGTGCTCTTTCTGTCTAAAGGCAGCGTAGAGCCGGCCACTGCACCACTACCCAACGGCGAAATATTAAGCAGACGATGGCAATTTTTCAGCCGAATAAAATCACGCTCGAGCTGCTCGGCAAAACTTAACAAATATGAGGCGATAACTATCGGCTGGGCACGCTGAAGATGCGTATAACCCGGCATTATATCTTCCGAATACTTACCCGCCAATTTAACGAACGCCTTTTGGAGCAGCGTTATCTTGGCCTGCAGAATCTCTATCTGGTCTCGCATCCAGAGCCGAACATCGACGGCGACCTGGTCGTTGCGGCTTCTTCCCGTATGAAGTTTCTTGCCCGGCTCGCCGATTTTCGCAACCAGCGCAGCCTCGATTACCATATGAATATCTTCATACTTCTTCTCGAATTTGAACCGCCCGGCTGAGATTTCCTCACTGATTTCGATAAGCCCGTCTTTAATTGAATTGAATTCGTCTTTGCTAATCAGTTTTTGCTCAGCTAACATCCGTGCATGGGCGATTGAGCCGACAATATCATATTTATAGAGACGCTTGTCTACCGACAGCGACTCCACAAAATCAACTGTCAGCTCATCCGGCTCACCGGCCAGACGCTCTTCCCAGCTCTTTCCTTCCTTGGCCATTATATCCGCTCCAAAAACAAAATCTTCTACTCGAAACAACTACACAAACACTATCTTGTGGTTCATTGTAGGCTTTTCATTCAGCCTTTCGCAACTGCTCTACTACGGTTAGACGATTGCCCTCAAAATGGAAAGCCTCGACCAACACTCCCCTGCGAAATCCTATCATACCTTCGGGCAAAGATGGGCCGGCTTCTCATCGCTCCACGCGCCTTCTTCGGACCTCGCGTTCTTCTCACTCCCTGCCTTCTCGACGGTTATCAGCTTCTCTTCCCACCTCGCGCTCTATTCGGACCTCACGTTCTTCTCGTTCCCGAACCTGCCCTCTCTCAGCACCTAACAGCTCTTCTGCCAGTTGTCCAACGACAGCGCCCTTCTCATCATTGCCGAACTCTCGCCAGAGCTTCGCCGCCATGGACAGAATTTCAACAAGCTGCTCGCGATTAGGAGCCTGTTCTCGGATACTCTGTGCCTCCTCGTCCTTGCGTCCTTCGAGCATCACTTCACGGGCACGAATAGCTAACGTGAGCAGTTCCACCGCATCCCCGCGCTCGGCTTCCTTAAGTGCGGGCAGTGCCATTCTCATCACTTCTAACTGATGGAGCACAACTTCGCGCTCACTCTTTGGACGCTCCCCTCTCGCCCTACCTTCATCGCGTTCTCTTGGTCCCTCGCGTTCTTCTCGTTCTCTGCCCTCTTCTCGTTCCCTGTCTTCTCTTCGTTCCTCGAATTCTCTTCGTATCCGGACTTCCCTTCCACGCTCTCTTTCTGGGCCACCCCTCTCTCGCAATTGCCAATTCAATCGCTCATTTTCGCCCCTAAGCTCTTGGAGCTCTTCTTGCATCCGCTCTATGTGTGCCCGAAGCTCTCGAAGCTCTGCTTCCATCCGCTCCAGATGTTCTCCGAGGACCTCTTTCAGCGCTCTGCCCATACGTTCCAGATGCCCTGCGACAACTTCTTTTAATTGTCCTTCCATCTGCTCCAGATGTGCCGGCCTTCTGGCCTCTCGCCTTTCTCGAACGCCCTCACGCCGAACTACTTCTCTCCGAACATTCACTCTTCTTCTGCCCTCCGGCCCTTCTTCAACTACTTCACGCCGCTCAGCCTCCATACCCTTGATAAACTTGTGCCCGGCCTCGGTCACAAAGGAAACACCTACTTTCTGTCCTTCTTGCAGCCTCCGAGCCGCCTGCCAAAGTTCCTCACGCTGCCGGGGCACGAGCACGGTCACATGGTCGTCCCTCTCAAACGGTTTTATAACGATACCCATATACCCTCGTTCGCCAACCTCTCGCTCGACCAGCCGTACAAAGGTCCCGCCCACCGATCCATCTCTGTCGCGGTCCTCAGCCAAGAGCATCCCACCCAACAGCAAGCCTGCAAGCACACCGAGCACCAACATTCTGCATACCTTTTTCATGATAGTTCTCCTGTTAATTTAGATTTGCAAAATACCCGCCATCCACACCGGTTGCGGGCAATCTATATATAATTAACAGGTAAAACCCACAAAGTCAACAAAATTACACGACTGTTTCTACTATCTCATCCTTGCAATTGGACCTTGAATCTATTATTCTGCAACCGATATGTTACAAAAACTTCTTATAACCAATTGCAGTTTGTTCGATGCTCCGGACGACAAACAGACTACATCCATTCTCATCGAAAATGGCACCATCACTCAAATCGGCCAAATCAATTCCTCCGCCGGCTCCAACAACACCCTTGACGCACAGGGCCGAATAATCGCACCGGGTTTCATTGACATTCACATTCAGGGCGCAGGCGGTGCCGACATACTCGACGCAACGCCCGATGCCCTCAAAGCCATATCACAAACTTGCCCACGTTTCGGAACCACCGGCTTTCTTGCCACAACCGTATTCAAGCCGGAACAGGAAAACCAACACCTTACCATCGCCGCCGAAAATGTTGGCCGGGACCTTGGCGGGGCGAACCTGCTCGGCATCCATCTCGAAGGCCCTTTTATCTCGCTCGAAAAAAAAGGAATGATTCTGCCTGGATGTATATGCCCGCCATCCTTAAAGGTTCTCGACCATATCCTGGACATAACAAACGGCCACCTTAAAATAATGACAATCGCACCTGAGCTGCCCCACAACCTCCCAATAATTAAACGCCTCGTTGACTCTAACATCATTGCCTCTTTCGGCCACTCCAGCGCAACTTATCAACAAACTCTCGATGGCTTCGATGCCGGCATCTCACATGTAACACATCTGTTCAACGCAATGCCGTCAATCCATCATCGCGCACCCGGCCCGCTTCTCGCTATCTTTCAGACAAAACACGTAACCACACAGCTTATTGCCGATGGCGTTCACATACACCCGGCCGTTTTGAAATTTGCTTTTGAAACGCTCGGCCCAAATCGAATCATACCAATAACCGATGGCATGCAGGCCCTCGGCCTCGGCGACGGTAAATTCATCTACAACGGCATCGAATACGAATCCAAAAACGGAGCTGCAAGGTACAAAGACGGCACTCTTATAGGCACTGCTCTCGGCCTAAGTCAGCTCCTCGAAAAGCTCATAGCATTTACGGATTGCCCTCTTGATGTCGCAATTAAGACTGTTACACAAAATCCTGCCGGACTGTTAGGCCTCCAAGGCAAAAAAGGCACTATCGCCCCGGGGAAAGACGCCGACCTGGTCCTGCTCGACCACGACCATTCAGTCCACACAACTATCGTCGCCGGTAAAATCGTATTCCGGAAATGAAACAATCTTAGGATCTGCATTTATGGAACACAAAAAACAAGGATGTTAATACTCAACTTGACTGACTTTTCAACTGTCATGCTGAGCGAAGCGAAGCATCTGGCCTTAGAACAGGATTTTGTCCCGTTCCGAGTGTGAGATTCTTCGCTGCGCTCAGAATGACAAGTTGCATATGCTCTTGTCAAAGCTATACTTATGTAAAAAGCAGTCAA
>JBDRTM010000005.1:0-7751 GCA_043824065.1 Planctomycetota bacterium
TATATTCTTTTAGCCATTTTAGCGTAAATATGAGCTGTTTTGGCATAATGCAACATTCTAAATCGCCGTTTTTCGCTCAAAATCGACATTTTTAGGCCCTGAACGGTTACGGATTATGAAAGAAATGACATTTTCGCAGTCCCGGAAAACAAAGCCAATTCAAAGCCAATCAAACCCAATCTCGAAACAACTCCAGGGCAGGCCCGTTCGACTGAGCTCAGGGCAAGCTTTGGTGCTCTCTGATTGGATGGTTAATCATTCCAGCCGTTCAATTGTGACAGGACACAAAGTGATTTTTGGATATGTTTTTTTGTTGTCTTCTGTCTTTTAGGCTTTTCGCCTTATTAATCGTTTTCCTCAAGCAATTTTCTGAGGTATTCGTTTTCTCGGCGAGTGGCTTCAAGGTCAAAGACCTGGTATTTGATACATACCCGCAGGTAATCCAGGGATTCCTGCAGACTATTGATACTTTTTTCAAGCTTCTTACGGTTTGCCTGTGCTTCTTTGGCAAGCTTCGCCAGCTTTTTATGTTGGGGGGTAGCTGTCTCTCCGAATTCCTTGACCAGCTCGTTAAGTTTGTCTTCCAGGTTTGTCTCGTCCATCAGTCTGCTCTCCTCTCAAATGCACGTTCTTTTCAAATCACCCTAAAAATAGGGAGCCCCCATAGCCCCATACTTAATTAATATAGCAAAGCCTATACCCGAATGCCTAAAAAGCGTTTTTCCGCCCAATTTCGCTGCCTACCCACGAAAAAAGCCAACCAGGGCAACCTCTTTTGTCGTCCTTAAGTTTTGTTTCTGTTTTCCGAAAAACAGCCTTTATAGGGGTTAAAACCACATGTTGCCAAAAAACAACGCTTCGCGTTTGTGCACATTTTCTCGCTGTGGATAACGACCGTATTGAAAACCATTTAGATTGACGTTGACTATTGTAAACATTGTTGTTGATTTCCTGCCCCAATTATGCCTTGACGGCCCTATAAAATAGCTCTTGCACTCCTCTATGGGACAGGATTATATCGTACTGTCTCCACAGAGCGGGAAAGATGCCATTTACACACTGCAATGGCGTTATGTTAAGGACAGCAGCAGAGAGGCAGGTGACGATCGCGACTCGGTAGATTATGTGCAATGGACAGGTTCGTCGCCCCCGGATCCAACAAATTGGGACACGATTACCTATATGTATGACCGGTGCGGCAGGTGTATCAAAAAAGATTGTCGATGATAGTTACAGTCCAATTCAGAATAGACCTTCCAGTACAACGTTATCGTTTCCTGGTCAACCACATCCACCGTGGGTGGTATGAAGCCTAAGTATTACGTTTTGGAAAAGGTGTAGCGGTTTGACACCTTACGAATTCGGATTCATTACCCGGCCGATGAATAAGATGCTGCCGGAATGGTTGTCGCGGATTAGGAATAGAAATGGATGGTCTGCCCGAAAAACCGGTATCCGGGTAGGCCCAACTGATGTCAGCTTCATAGTTACCGCCGTTGCCGCTGCTGCTTCGGTGCCTTCTTCGTTCACATCAACGTAGGCCTTGTGGATGACTGCTGAGATAAAAAGGTCTCTTCTGCCGTTCATCCCGGAAAAATCAGCGTTCGGTGAAAAAGCATCTATCATCCCCATCGATTTGAGCACAGAGGCCAAAGCGAACTGGCTGGTCATCTTGAACTTCGGAATAGAAACTATGACTTTGCGGTTGCGCAGTTTGCCCAGCCATTTCGAGAGGTTCTCGGCTGTGAGTGTTTTCTCGAATTCGTCCAGGCCGTCAAATTCCTTTGGAAGCAGAATAATCATCGACAGCTCATCATCTACGTATGGCAGCTCAAGGGCCTGAAAACTTTCAGTTTCCATATAGTTAAACTGGCCTGTCTGGTTCATCATTGCAACGTCCACCTTCCGTCCGTTGGCAAGAGTAAACGGAGTATCCTTGGTTTTGTCCATTTTGAACTGCTTTGCCCAGTTACCCTTGAAGTAAATTGCGTTTGTTAAAACCAGCCTGGTCATCGAGCTTAACACACCCTTGCGGATGAGATTTTTAATTTTGTTATTGGTCTCTTTTTCCACCCAGGTGTTAATGGTCTTGCGTGCGGTCTCGGCAGCCCTTACGAAATCAACCTCGTTGAGGCGTCCGCCATAGTTGGTTTTAATAAGCTCCAGAAACTCTCCAAGAAATCCATAATCCTCCTGGCCCCACAAAGCGTTGGCGACACGAAGCTCATAGCCGCCTTTCTTGCTTCTGCTATTCAGGTCTTTTATAATCTTTCCGAACACGGAGGCAAATTGCTGCTTCTCTCGTATTAGCGTTGAGGATAATTCTGTGCCTGGCTTGGCAATGACGGGGAAGTGCAGCGCCCCGGCCATCTGTGTTTCTGTTTGGCCTTGGGCACCGGCGTAGGCCATCGCCAAAGCTGTCGAGATACTGTACGGCGAGAAGAATAAATTTCCTTCGCTGCTGCGCAGCTTTGCGTAAAGCTCCAGAGCAAATTTGTTATTCCCCGTCACAACGAACTGTTTGTTCGTTTCTTCGTTTGCAGTTTTTTTATCCACCGCCCGGCAGTCAGCCGCGGTCGTTATCACAACCGCCAAGACAAGCACGCATTTAATGGCTTTCATATTTGCTGCCCTCTTATTATTTTTCTAATATTACTTATATTGCTCCATATAAACTACTACGCTGATTATAGCTGATTGGTTGACAGTCCACGGCTAAAAATGGCGGGAAAAAGCTGGAAATATCGCACAAAGACGGCTAATTGCTTAGCCTCCAGCCATAATTTGTTGAGTTATTATCTTTCAATTGTTGACAAAAGCAGTTTTTTTTTATATTATAATAGATTAGAGACAGGCTGTGAAAAAGGCCATTTTTTTCACAAAAGGAAGGTTATGGACTCGCAGAAAGACAGCTTCTTACAGCGATTCAAATGGCATATTGTTGTTATTTGTGCTGCATTAGTAATCGTTGTTCTACTTACGATGTTCACTGACATCTTCCGGGCAGAAGAGACAAACCTGCTGCGTCAGCTGGTATTGATGCTTGGCGGCCTGGTGCTCCTCAGCGCCTTTCTGGCAATGCTCTCGAAGTTATTTAACATACTTGAAATGCTTCGAGAAAACTCCACAAAGCTTGAAGAAGTTACAGGATCTCTGGAAAAGATCCATGCAGGGCTGACGCAAATTAATCACAGCACCCGTATCAGCGAAACAGCAAAGGTGATTGCATTTCGCGATGCGGACAGACAATCTTTGCGTGAGGCCGTTCTTGAGAAGCTCCAGCAGCAGGATTTTGATGCCGCTCAGCAAATAATTGATGAAATTGCCAGGCGTCCCGAATATCAGGAACTGGCTGAGCAACTGAGAACACAGGTGGAAGAATACCATACTGCGACCGACCAGGAACGTATAAATCAGGCGACAGCACATATCGAAAAGCTGTTCAATAATTGTCATTGGGCCAGGGCAAGTGCCCAGATTGAAGGACTGATCAAAGCCCATCCGGACAATGAACAGATAAAGTCAATGCGACAAACTCTGCTTGATAAAAAGCAGGAGCGCAAAAAAATACTCTTAGCTGCCTGGGACGATGCCGTAAGAGGGCAGGAAACCGATCGCAGCCTGGATATTCTAAAAGAGCTTGACCTCTACCTTACCCCCAATGAAGGATTAGCCCTGCAGGAGGCGGCCAGGGACGTCTTCCGGACAAAGCTGCACAATCTCGGCGTGCAATTCTCCATCGCTGTTACTGAAAAGCAGTGGACCAGCGCACTCAACATCGGCCGGCATATTATCAAAGATTTTCCGAACAGCAAAATGTCTGAGGAAATCCACGGAAAACTGGACGTGTTAAAACAAAACGTTCAGATGCAGAACAGCTAAAAGGACCTGATTTTCATATTGTTGAAAAATCGAACAACGATTGGGTCTTAATCATTGTTACCTGGTCCGGATAAGCAGCGAAGGTGTGAATGTGCAATTCAGCTTGTCGGGCCTCGAAGTCAACATAGCAGAAGGGCTGGAGCTTACCGATTTCCAGCTCCGGGAATTTTACAAACACGCCTCGATTTCTCGCGAAGCGCTCAAGGTCGGTATGGCTCTGCCGATACAAACCGGGACTCATCTTCTCAACCTGAAAATCGGTCATATAACTTACACCTCGGCTCAAAGTGCATTTATGAGTCCTTGGGCCCCGGAATTGAAACCGTTCAATCAATCCTCGAGATGGGAGCATCTGGCCGGGTATGCTTACCACCTCGGCAAGGCAGATGTCACCGGCAAAGACGCTGACAACATGGGTGCATCCTGTAATCCAGATAATGGCCTCGTACTTTTCGGTATTTAATTTTCGGCTGGCATAAATCTGGAAAAGCTCCGGATGTAGAGGTCTTTGAAACAGGCTGAACATCAATTCCTCAACAGCTACATTGATTTGCGGTGATTCCATTACAAAAACCCAGACACAAATACCGGCTTCCAATCTTCTAATTATATGACATTATACAATAATCAGCGCATCTATTCAAGACTAATATCAGTACTGATAAGGCCGATATTGGCACTTATAGGACGATTGTGCTGCAAGCTCCCCAACCTAAAAGACTAACAGCATCAAACTTTTTTTGAAAAAAATCAAAAAAAATCTGATTGGCGATTGATTTTCACTGCTGAAAAAAAACCACGTTAATAATAGTAGCAATAATATCGTAAAAGGCGTGAGTTCCAGCCGTAACTCCGAAACCACGAAATGCAAAAAGGACTGCAAAATAAATACCCGCTATCGTCCGAAAGCAAAACTCCGTCCAGTTAAAAACAGCGGTTTGTCCCAGCTGCCCGTCCACAAAAATTATATGATGATGTGCGCTGAACAATGCCGCCGAAATAAGAACCGAAAATACGATCGATTTCATATGAGTAAGCCTCAGCACATCCTGAAACAACAGCATCAAAAGACATATCAAAATCAGACGAAAAACAAGCTCTTCGTAAATCCCGGCTCCTATACCGGTAATAATGTTTGCCA
Organism: Planctomycetota bacterium; assembly: GCA_043824065.1. Lineage (GTDB taxonomy): Bacteria > Planctomycetota > Phycisphaerae > Sedimentisphaerales > Anaerobacaceae > NIOZ-UU13. The sequence goes on from JBDRTM010000005.1 coordinate 5,024, forward strand.
GTAGTGACTGACCGGGCTCGACGTCGCCGGCCTCGGCGCTCATGGACGATAAACTACTGCCTGGGACCGAAGAGCAGCTCGGTAGCGACCCGGCTTGTGCTCGTATCGCGCTGTCGTCAAACCAGCTAATATTACCCTCCGGCCCAGCCGAGCTGCTCAGGAATAACGTCAGGACAATCAACGGCACCGCGAGCAGGATACATTCGGCCGTCATCGGCAAAATATCGCCAATCCAGAAACGCCACTGTTTAGCTGATGTGATTTGCAGTGCTATCAGAATCACCACAACCGCCAGAGGGGGCGCCACCCACGCAAACTTGCCGCCGAAACCTAAAGACTCCAGCAGGTTCTGCAGCCAAACAAATGCTACTACACGAATCTGCGATTGGTTCAGAATGTCGGTATTAATGCAAAAAGTTCCCACCTCGTAGAATATAATGAACGGCAGGAGAAAAACCATAGCATAAATCGGCCGAGACGTTCTCTCCAGATAAGAATCTTTTGCAAAGTTAAACAACTGGCTCGTGCTGTACTTGTACTTGTCCTTCATTCTGTAAGCTGTTTATGACTTTTGCCGTTTTAATTTCTTAGTTTTTTCATGCCCTTGGTAGCTGTTTCTCAATTTCCACTACCGAATTTTTGCAGAGTCTACTTGAAATAAGCCGAAAATACAATAGTCAAAAAATCGTACTCTTTTAAGAGCAACAATTACCAGGATGATAAGTAAAACACTGACCGAGATTTATCAGTTACTTTTCGATCGTTTTGGTCCTCAGCACTGGTGGCCGGGCGAAACCCGGTTCGAGATAATCACCGGGGCAATACTCACCCAAAATACAAGCTGGGCCAATGTCGAAAAAGCAATAACAAATCTAAAATCCGCCGACTGCCTGACCCCGGAAAAACTCCACCGTCTTGACCCCGCACAGCTTGCTGAGCTTATCCGGCCGGCCGGCTATTACAATATAAAAGCCAAGCGGCTCAAAAACTTTGTAAACTGGCTCTTTGACAATTACGACGGCAAATTATCAAACCTTGAAAGCATTGATACCGACCAGCTAAGAGCCGAGCTTTTGGCGATAAAGGGCGTCGGTCGTGAAACCGCCGACTCGATTTTACTTTATGCCTTCGACAGGCCTATTTTCGTTGTAGATGCCTACACCGCTCGAATTGTTTTCCGGCACGGACTAATCGGGCCGGACGCCGATTACGAACAGTTACGAGAATTGTTTGAGTCGTCTCTGCCGGCCGATACACAGCTTTTCAATGAGTACCACGCATTGCTGGTAAGAGTGGGTAAAGAATTCTGCAGGCCAAAAGCTAAATGTCCCCGCTGCCCTATGGATAAATTAACGCATACGCTTGATGCCGAATATTTTTAAACTTTCTCGCGCTGACAGAAATGGTAATAGTGGTTTGTCGCAGGTCAATTGATGGGTGCCATTGCTGAGAACCATCGTCACCCCGAGCAAGGTCGAGGGGTCTATTAAAACAGATTCCTCGACTCCGCTGCGCTGCGCTCGGAATGACAGTTCATCATTTTACGTGCGATAGGGCACTAAAGTACCTTTTGTCCGGGTTTTGCTCCGGTGTCGGCTGAAAGCATAAAGATGTCTTTTCCGCCGGTGCCCGCTGCCAGAATCATACCTTCGGACAGGCCGAACCTCATCTGCCTGGGCTTAAGATTGGCCAGATAGATTACGATTTTGCCGGTCAGCTCCTCCGGCTTATAGGCCGTGGCTATGGCGGCAAGAACGCTCTTTTCCAGCCCACCTACATCCAAATCCAGACGCAGCAGCTTATCGGCACCTTCGACCGCCTCTGCCTTAATAACTTTTGCGATTCGCATATCAATTTTCGCGAAATCTTCAATTGTGCATTCCGGCTTGAACGGCTCGGCTGGTTCTGCTGCCGTTGGCTTTGAGCTTTGAGTCTGGCTTCCCGCAAGGCGGGGGCCCTCCTTACTTTCTTCTATCATCGCATTCACCTGCTCTTCATCAATTCTTTCGACTAATCGTTCAAAATCGTTTATCTTGTGATTTTCCAGCACCGTATCGAGGTCTTCAAAACTTAATTTATCGACGTTAAGAAATTGTTCGACTTTTTCAGCGTATTTGGGCAGGATGGGTTTGAGGTAAATCGTTAAAATGCGGACGGCATTTATTACGGCAGTTAAGGTCGTTCGCGTTTTTTCCAAATCGGTTTTTATCGTTACCCACGGCTGATTCTGTTCGACATATCGGTTTGCCTCGTCGGCCAGGGCCGTAATTGTTCGGACCGCGGCAGCAAATTTAAGGTTCTCATAGTTTTCTATAATCCGGTCTTTTGCAGCGGTGAGCTTATTGATTAACTCGGTGCCCCGGTCGTCTAATCGGCCAAGCTGGCCATCAAGTTTTTTTGTCAGCATCGGGCCTGAGCGGGAAGCCAGGTTTGCGAATTTGCCGACCAAATTGGAATTGATTTTGTTTATGAAATCCTCAATCCTCAAATCTATATCTTCGATGTTGTCGTTCAGCTTGCTTGCGTAGTAGTATCGCAGGTATTCCGGGCTTAGGTGTTTAACGTAGGTGCTTGCCTTAATAAATGTACCTCGTGATTTGCTCATTTTTTCACCGTTCACGGTCAAAAAGCCGTGTACGAATAGCTTGTTGGCGGTACGAAATCCGGCCCCTATCAGCGTCGCCGGGAAAAACAGCGCATGAAAATACATAATGTCCTTGCCGATGAA
>JBDRTM010000006.1:0-15371 GCA_043824065.1 Planctomycetota bacterium
TTCTGTCCTCTGTCTTCTGTAGTTGTTTTGCCGACAGAGCCAGAGGCAGACCACACTGCTCAAAAATCCCGCAGCCTTTGCAAATTCCACTACTAATACAAATACCATCCTGTACTAATCTGCGTCTTTTAGCAAAAACACCCCCGCCGATTGTTCCCAGCGTCCCCAAAGTCGCATATCGCAAGAATGCTGTAATCAGTTCTCGTCGACTTTGTACTTTTTCACAATGCTTGCTCATTATCTAACCTTCTTCCTGCTAAATATCCTCACGACATTCTTCATTGTATCCAGTACGAAGACTCGCCCCTCGCTGTCAACAGTCACATCAAAACCTCCGCTGCCACAGTCTCTTGGGTTCCGGCAAATACGACAGGCCCTTTGTTTAACCAATTGCTTCGGCCCGGCTATCAGGCCTACGAAGTTACCATCAGCGTCATAAGTTTTGACTCGCACCAGACCTTTTTCACAGGTGATGAAACTTTCATCATCGAATATGGCAAAATTAACGGGGTTGCAGCAGCCGCAGAAACCTTCCACATCCACATTGGAAAACTGGCCCCACCAGAACTCGAGGTCACCATCAGACGTATATGCCTCAATCCGATGGCGTCCCGGATTGGTGACCCGCAGCAGACCATCACGACCAACCGCCAGGTCGAAATAAGGACTTGGCACTACAAAACCGGGAATATTCCTGTTCTTGTCTTTCTTGCCGATATGATTGATTATGTTGCCGGAAGTATCATAGCGAATGACAATTCGATTGCCTGCGTTCGCAACGAATACATCATTTTTTGCAACCGCGATACCGGTCAGGAAGGCATTATCACCCAGTCGCTGCCAGTTTGCTATGGGCTTAAACTGGCTATTGTAAACCCGCACGTGATCTTTCATTCCAATATAAATCTTTTCATCGTTGGTGGTCGTCACACATCGCGGGGCACGATTGAGTTTAATCTCTCGAAGCAGCCGGCCACTTTCGGGGGTTCCCCCGTTAAATACGCGGATGGCCTTGTCGCCGGCTACATATATAGCCCCTTGCGAATCTACTGCGATACGGCGCGAATTCGTAAATCCGGTACCAATTGGCTGGCCTAATTCTTTATACAAAATCGGGCCCGGGTCGGTCGTTGACAGGTCTTTCTGTCTTGCGAAGGCGCCCTTGCCGGTCAAGAGGCCTCCCTGGCTGCCCAGACCGGCTGCGCATGCACCCCACGCACTGTTTCTTAAAAAACTGCGTCTGGTAATATTGTTTTTGCCTTTCATAATAGTCTGTTACCCTCTTTTTATCTTAGTAAATATTCTCACGACATTCTTAATTGTGTCCAATACGAAAATTCGCCCGGCGGCATCAACAGCCACATCAAAACCTCCGGCCTGACACTGGTCTGGAAAATAGCAAATACGCTCGGTCCCGCCTTCAATCAATTGTTCCGGCCCGGCGACCACGCCTACAAAAGTGCCTTCGGCATCATAAATTTTAACTCGTGTCAGGCCCTTTTCACAGGTGACGAAACTTTCATCGTCAAGTATGGCAAAATTGGCGGGATTGCAGCAGCCGCAGAAACCTTTCACATCAACATTTGAAAACTTGCCCCAGAAAAACTCAAGGTCGCCCTCAAATGTATATGCCTCAATGCGATGACGACCGGGATTGACTACTCGCAACAGTCCGTCACGACCAACTGCAAGGTCGAAATAAGGACTCGGTATGACAAAGCCGGGGATATTGCGAGCTTTATCTTTGGCGCCGATACGGTTAATTAACTTGCCGGCGGTATCATAACGCAGAACAATGCGGTTACCCGCATCAGCGACGAACACATCGTTTTTTGAAACGGCTATACTGGTTAAGACCGCATCATCACCCAGACTATCCCAGCTCGCAAGCTGTTTACCCTGGTTGTCATAAACTTCCACATGGTCTTTGGTCCCGATATAGAACTTACCATCGTCAGCCACCGTCAGACATCGTGGCGCATCCGTTAGTTCAATCTGGCCAAAGGAAGAGAAAATAGAATTCGGGCCTTCATTAAATATTCGGATGACCTCATCGCCGGCAACATAAACACGTTCGCCAGGACCAACAGCAATCGCAGTCGGAGCCTTAAGCCCGGTACTGAATACCTCGCCTAATTGTTCATAAATAATCAGGTTCGGGTCAATCTTTGCGTCGATTTCATAGAGATACTCTTTACCCAGACCGCTGCCTTTTTTGCCGGTCGTATCAAGCCGTACCAGTGCAACCACGGCAATGACAATAGCCAGCGCAATAAGCACGCCTATAAGAATTCCAACACTCGTTGTCCTTGGCCATTCTTGTTTACCCTTGTAGGACATTTTAGGTTTACCTCATTCAAAGTGCCTAAAGTTTGGAGTGCCTAAAGTGCGGTTTTCGTTTAAGGTTGTCGATGCTCGTATCGATGCTCGTCCTGGAGACTCGAAGCTCGTATTTGCCTAGTTTCCATCTTCGAGCTTCAAGTTTCGATACCAGCTTCGACAACACCAAACAAGCTTCTACAACTGGGTAACTTTAGCTCACTTTAGGCACTTTAGTTCACTTTTTAATTTCCTTTCTACCGGTCAGTAACATCAATACATATCATTCGGTTCATATCACGTAAAATCAATCTGCCGGACGCAATCGCCATAGGCCCCCACGACTCCGGCCCTTCCAGTACCTTGGCCTCGGCAAGTTGAACATATCCGTTCGGCGTTGCCTCTGCAAGGGTCAACAAGCCGGAGTCATTCATAACATATATAAGGCCGTTGGCGATTGTATATGGCCCAAGTCCAAATTTGTGAACACTTGTGCTGGTCCACACAACCTTGCCGTCCGGGTCAAGACAGTTCAATTGCCCATCGGCGCCAACACCATAGATATAATCGTCATAAAAAATCGGTGTATGTTGAGGTGAGCCGAATACCTCCGGTTCAAGCCGAAATGCCGGTTCTGCGCTTATCTTGTCACCGTCCTCGCTTAATTTCAGCATCATACTTCCTGCGTTATATCCGCCCGAAAGGAAAATGAGTCCTTCACCCACTACTACGGGTGTCGGTACGTTTGCGATACGAATCTTCCACTCGGTGATTTCCCATAGAATTGTACCGTCCTCCGCCGAAATGCCCACCACCCCTCCGCTGGCGCAGTAAACATATATACGCCTGCCGGCGAATTCAATCGGCACAACAGATGAATGTGTCATCACCCAACGTTTCGGATTGGGACTTTGCCATACGACCTCGCCTGTAGCGGCATCCACTGCTATCATTAGCGACTCACCACCGGCGGCTATAATCACTTTGTCATCCTCAATAAGCGGACACTGTCCGGCGTACCAAGGCGGCACCTTCGCCTTAAAATCTTTCACCAAATCCAGCACCCAGTGAAATTGGCCCGTTACTGAATCCAGACACGTTACATGACATTTCGGCCCCATTGTTACAATGTATTTATCTGTTACCGTCGGCACAGTTCGGCTCATTCCGTGATTGCGTTTGATTTTAACCAGATAAGAATACCGCCAGATTTCTTTGCCGTCAGCAAGTGACAGGCATCTAATTACATCAGCCTGTTTTTCTCGGTCATAATCCAAAACATATACTCGTCCCCCCAGGACTGCCGCACCAGCGTAACCTTCTCCAACATCAATAGACCAAAGGACTTTGGGCCCATTTGCCGGCCAAGTTCTTGCCAGGGTAACATTCACATCACTGCTTATTGCATCGAGGTTCGCCCCCCTGAACCGCGGCCAGGCACCGGGCAAATCCGACGGCACACCATCGAGCCGGACAAACTCACCACGCAGCTCTACACCATTCCCATCCGAGGGCGCTTGTGGAATATCATGTGCAATAGGCAGACGTTCTGTGAGGTCTATCGCTGCATCGGCACTAAGCCATACGTACAGCAATACCACTCCAATAATGGCCAATCCAACGGGTAATGCCTTTGCAATAGTCGATTCCTTCATACTTTCCTCATCAAGACCTTCCAGCAGCTATTCATTTCTTAACGCATCCAACATTTTGCCGCTGAGCGCAAAGGCCGTCGCAATCCATATCCATACCACACCACTAATACCTATACAGGCAATCGTCAACACAAGTGAAAAATACGGGACTTGTCCTCCCGGGGATTTCAGGGCAGGGCTTACTGCTACCAGCGCAGCAAAAATCCCACAGGCCAAACCACCTGCCATAAGCCCTCCATGCTCGTAAAACACCATTCGCTTTAGTGCGGCTTTATCAAATCCCACCGCCTGCAGCATTGCAAGCTCACCTCGCCTCTCAAGCACGTTGCGAAGCACCACCAGCCCAAGCCCCACACTGCCCAGAATCAGTCCCAAACCACCTAACAACTGAAATATCGACAGGTATGTGTTTTCAACTGCATTAAATTCAGCCAATCGCTGAGTGGCCGGCGTAAGTGCCAGGCCAAAGTCCTTCAATCGCGCAGAAAGTTCACCGGCTGCCGCTTCGATTCTCGTCGTGGCACGGGCTTCCAGCCTGTGAAAACACGGCCAAGATGGCCGTGCCACGTCAATAAGGAACATCCTGTATCCGTCCTCCGACGGGAAGCGTTTGATAAACTCATCTTCAGAAATAAGCAAGCTTCCCTGTAAAATTGAATTCTTCAACATTCCGACCAGGCGCAGCCGAAATCCTCTGCCCTTTTCATCAATATAATCAAGCTCATCTCCAACAGACTTACCGAGTGCCCAGTATATGGTCGCATAATCACCAACAGCCGGCACTACATCTTCGCCGAGATTCTCATCAAGTAAGTCCCATCCCGCTCGTCGCTCGTCTATTGTCTTGGTGAAGGTAAAACGTTTCTGCAATTGGCCAGGCTGTAGCCCCAACAATTGTGGCATCTGTGCCCGATTGAGGTTTAGACAGCTTGCATCGTCCCCGTCATGTACACGCAACTGAACTATCTGTACGCCTTGCAGCACATCAGTTCCCGCTTTCGCGGGAATGACACCCCCGCTTGTCGTTGGCGGGGGCAGGCCCATCGATTGACGCCCGGACGGGCTGTTCAAATCGTAGAGGATACTTATAGTTGATTCACCAAATAGCGTAAAGCCCCCTGTTCCTGAATCCCGTTTCTGGGCGCCAGCTATTGAATTATGTCTGTTTGCCCCAACCGCAATAACCAGAAAAATCCCACATGCAAGTAAGCCGACAACCGCTAAGCTCCGCCCGCTTCGTCTGGTTGAATTACGTAAACCTAAACCAGCCAGGGACGCCATCACCTTATTCCAACCGCCGGCTGCAATTCTTAATAAGGCCTGAGTTAATCCAAGTCCGGCAATCAAAAGCAGGGCCCCCGCTCCGAAAAATACCCCTGCAACAGCGGCACTGTCAGCGTTGCCCATCACACCAAGCAGCAATACCGCTCCCACTGTTGCTACCGCTGCTATACATAATCCGATTCTCGACCCTCGACGAGTATCGAGCATCCAGTATCCGGCATCGAGGAGAAGCTCACGAGCCGGCCGGGATACCTGTTTGCGCAAGGTCAACCATATTGCAATCAGAGAAACAGCTACCGCTCCCAATGCCCCCTCTAACAAGGTAGATGGTCTCGCATAAAAATATATTGTTGAACCGCTAACCGCTTTCTGCCATACCGTTGCAAGTCCGTAAATCATAGCTTTAGTATAGAACAGACCTGCTGCAGTACCTCCAACAACACCCAGCACCGCCAATATGCCGCCTTCGATAAATAACAGCCGCCTTACTAACTTTGGCGGAAAGCCCACTGCCAGTAACATTCCAACCTGTTCACTGCGTTTTTCAATACCAAATACAAAAAGAAGCCCCATTAAAATCAAAGCCGCTATGATAAGAAACATACTAAGACCGAGGAAAAGCTGACCGAAATCAGTGCCTTGGTTCCCTGCTTTTATACCGCGTGCACGCACCGATTGAAAAAACAGTCCTGCTGAAGCGGGATCAACTTTTTTTAATAACCTGCCGGCTATATCCTCTGATGAACCACTGCTTAATGGATAGCGCACCGCAGTTAAATTTCCATATCTGTTGGCCCACATCTTCTGACCGGCTCTCAGAGTAACGAATGCCTTCGGTGTGCCTCGATACCGCTGCCAATAATCTTCGTCGCGCTGGCGTATCTTATCAAGGTCAATTGGGATGCCGGGCTCCCAGTCTCTACAGTTTTCTGCATCGGCCAGCCCCGGGAAATCCGGCATCAAATTAGGATCCATCGCCGGGCTGTCCATTGGCAGTATTGCCTTAACTCGAAAGCTGGTTTTTTCCTCCCGGAGCGCCCTCATCGACCTGAGAACAAAATAAGTAAGTTCAATTTCATCCCCCTCTTTAGCATTGAGGTCCTCAGCAAGCCACTGGTTTATTAGAATTTCATTGTCCTGCATATCCTCCGGTATAAGACCACCAGCGTCCGCCGATTGGCTCATAGCAGTTACCGTCGAATATGGGGTCGTCCTGTCACCCACTCGCAATCTGTTTACAAAATAAGTCAAAGTGCCAACGGCTCCATCGGATGCATTCATTGCAGCGGCGGCGACAGGGGTATCAATGAATACCCGCCTGCTGCGTATTTCAAACATGTCCTTCCGCTTTAACCGGCGAAGCTCAAGGTCTGCGTCAGCAAGCTGCCAACATTTCCCCAGAGCCCTATTTGCTTTTTCAATCGTTAAACTATCTTCCGCATCCGCAGCGATTAGCAGCGTGTTGGCCTGAGCGCTGCGGTCGAGCTTTTCTTGCAGCCATTGCAGCGGCACAAAGGCATTCAACGGTGTAACCTGATTGGCCTGTAAACTGAAGCGGCCAAATTCTGATTGGCCGGCAACTGCCTTTACCACCAAACGAAATGCGATGGACAGACCCGAATCCGGCGTCAGCGGTACTTCACGCGGCATAAGAGACGGCTTTTCAATTCGCAGCACAACTTCATCTCCCACTCCTACACCAAGCTTTGCCGCTAATGGTTTGTTTAAGACAATCGCCTGGTTCGGACTATCTCCCAAGGGATTTTGTGCTGCCCCGACTTCAAAAAAACGCCGGTCAACACCCAGCACCTCAATTCTGTTTGCCCGCCTTGCCCCATCGTCGCTGGCAATCAGCCCCCGTAACTGCAACACAGGCGCCACCACTGTGTCAAGCTCTGCGGCCAGCTCGTCCGCCAATTCAGCTCTAAAGAACCTGTTCTGGGGGACAAGAGCCAATTGGGTTTTGCCTAATCGAGCTTTTACCATCATTTTAAGACTGTAACGCACTGAGTCACCTATGACCAGCGCACCAGTCAAAACAACGGCGCTTACCATAACGGCCAGCAGAACGCCCAAATTGGTTCGCCAATAAAAGCTGAGACTTCTTTTAGCAAGCTTCCACAAACTCATCCCCGGCTCCTGTCTCTCAACAGGCCATCGCTTAGTTCCATCACGTGGCCTATTTGCTCTGCGAGCTTGAGTGAATGCGTTACGGCAATCAACGTAACTTGTTCGCTGCGGTTCAGCTCAACTAACAGCTCAGCTATATTCTCCGAGGCGTCTTTATCTAATGAGCCGGTCGGCTCATCAGCCAACAACAGCTTGGGTTTGTTAATCAAAGCCCTGACAACAGCCACACGTTGGCGCTGACCGCCTGAAAGCTGGCCCGGCCGATGCAGCAAATGGTCTTTAAGCCCTACACGCTGCAGCAGATTTGTTGCCCTTTGCTGAATCTCTTTTTTAGGCAGGCGGTTTTTACCGGCGAGTGTCGGCACCAAAACATTTTCGAGCACCGTGCACTGAGGCAGAAGATGATGTAACTGGAAAACAAAACCGATTTGACGGTTGCGAATCCTCGCAAGTTCAGACTCGTTCAGCTCGGCAAGGTCTTTGCCGTCAAATAATACCCTTCCCGCAGTCGGGCGGTCCAGAGCACCAATAATATTAAGTAGTGTGCTCTTGCCACTGCCCGAAGGCCCAACTATCACGAGGGACTGGCCTTTTGTTACTTTTAGCGTTATATCTTTCAAAACACAGACGCCATCCGCCTTGGCCGGTGACTGATAACTTTTTGCTACATTAATAAGTTCGAGCATATTTATCCTGACGCAAACTACTGTGTTATTTCTTCATATATACGCACCATTTCTTCAGCAGTTTGCTCAATATTAAATTTTTCAAAGACCGCTTCTCTGCCCTGTTTTCCCAATTGCCGTGCATAATCCGGCTCAAGCAATAACGGTTCCATCGCAGAGGCCAAAGCCGCCGCATTATTAGGCTCACACAGAACACCTCCGCCGGTCATTTCCAACAACTCCGGAAACACACCACTTGCCGGCTGTACCACCGGCACACCGGCTGCAAGAGCTTCAAGCACATACAACCCATAAGCTACGGGCTGCTTTTCCGGCACCGATAGCACCGAAAGAGTTCGCAAAAAAGCGGGATTGGTATTGTAGTCGAAATCCGGCAGAAATTCCACATCATCAATCAGACCACAAGAGCTTAACTTTTTCCGAATCCTATTTAAGAATATTTCATCATCAGCCCTCTTACCGCCGGTTATCCGCAGTCTCGCATTTTTTAATTTCTCATTTTTCTTCAAGTGTATAAAAGCCTCGACCAATGTATCCATGCCCCTGTCAGGACACATCCGCGAAAGATAGCCAATAGTGGGTATTTCAGGTTCGGCTTGCCTTAGCTCATATCCATCCAATGAGATACCCATATATACAACATATACTCGTTCCAAGCCAATTCCCAGTCTTTGCCGCATAACATCCGCATAGTATATACTCACCGCGATAAATGCATCTACATCATTTGCTCGTTCGGCAAGTATCTGCCAGGCCTGTTCCGAATACGCCGACGACAAGCCATCCAGAAATCCGTCCTCGTCCTGAAGAAGGCACACCACCGGCACACCAAGTCTTTGCTTAATACCTCTGGCGAGTCCGGCCAGCAGAATATTGGACAAACACACGACGTCAGGCTTGTTATCTTGCGCATCCAGCCATTCGACAAGTCTATCCAGCTCCTTTATTTGTCGGCCCTTTTCGCCCCGCAACATCGATATTGTCATCTGGCCCAAATTCCTTGCACTTGTCATCCCTGCCTTGCGGCCAATCCATCTCAAAAGCCTTGGCGAATCTAACAACCGGTCAAACCAGCGAGGAGTTCTTCGGAAAAACGCTGATTTCTGCTGAAGGTACACATTGATGCCGCCGAAAAAAATGGGCGTTTTATCAACCGAATCACTTTCATCAATTGGCAATGGCAAGTACAGGGGAATCATCAGAACATCATGTCCCAATTTCCGCATCGCCTTAACCAAGGTGGCGTCACGCAAACAGTTCTCACAATAAAAGCTATCCCCAGCGCTTGGTGTAATTTGAACGATTCTCATAAAAGTTTGCTCCGGATCTATCGCCCGGCGTCAAATGCGTACACATAACCATCATCGCTGCCGACGACAACCATACCGTTAGCAATAGCCGGCGAAGAAGTAACAGGTTGGCCTATCTCATACGACCAAACTTGTTTTCCGTCAGAGAGACTTAATAGATAAAGTCGGCCATCTTCGGAGCCCACAACCACTTTGTCGCCGCAAATAACCGGTGAGCTGTCAACTTCGCCTAATGTCTGGAATGTCCAGACTACTTTCCCATCATCACGATTAACACAATGCACACGCTCATCCCGTCCTCCGAAAACAACTACGTTCCGGCCGACCGCTGGCGAAGAAAAAAACGGAGCATCCGCGTCCGTGTATTTCCATACGATTTTGCCGGCGGCAATGTCGGCTTTGATAAGCACATTATCGTAATTGCCGATATACACCTGCTCTTCAAAAAATGCCCCGGAAGCTGCAATGTATGATTCTGAATCTATCTGCGTTATTTTGCTGCCGTCGGTCAGTGATACAACATGAATCATCGCATCACAGCCGCCGAAAACGGTCTTTTGACCATCTACCGCAGGCGAGCCATTTATATAGTTGTCCGTTTCATAAGTCCACACGACTTTGCCACTCGCCGAATCCACGCAATGCAATATATTATCGTAGCTGCCCACGAGTATCCATATCCTCTGGCCGTCCGGTGAGCGTACCCAATTCGCAGCCCCGAGAATCTGTCCATCGGTCTCGTATTTCCATTTAAGTGAGCCGCTTTTCGCATCAAGCGCATACAGAAAGCCATCCGCTGACCCCACAAAAACCGAACCTTCAACCACACAGGGTGTCGCTTCGACAGCATCTCCGGTCTGGTATGCCCATACCTGGCGTCCGCCTTCCAAATCAATTGCATAAACATTTGCGTCAGATGAGCCTATGAAAACACGATGGTCGTCGATTACCGGCGATGATTTTACTTGGCCATTAGTTTTGAATTTCCAAACAAATCTCAGCGAATCAGGTAAAGTCCCCGAGGCCCTGCCTAAGAGCCGCTGTCCACCTCGAAACATAGGCCAGCTGTCCTGCTTCGGCGAAGCGCTTCGCAGAGACGAGTCCTGGCTGTCAACCGTTACTTCCAGCCGCTTAAGCTCCGCAACTGCTTCCTCGTCACCAGGTTGCGGTCGGCTAATTATCAGCGCCGTAAGAATCACGCACGCTCCGACAATAATAACAAGTACCAAAGTTATCTTAATCGTAATTTTCATAGTAATTCTCGTCGTTGTTCATTGTCTCATCATATAAAACGACGCAAATAATAACGTATTAACTGACCGATGGCAATAGAGCCTTCAAAACGTGTTAGACGTTTACCATTAGTTCAGATGTTTTTTCAAATCTTAGTGGCAATATATGCTGCTGGTGTTGTTAGCCGGCGAGTGTGGATTTGCGGTAAGCCCCTAACGGAGTGTAATATCTAATTTGACGTGTCTTACAGAGCTCCTAAACGCATTTCATTGCGCTTGGGTTCCCTATCCTACGTATTGGCTTCTTGCCTCTGCAATGAGCTTGAGCATCTGGTCGGCCTGGCTTTGGATTTCGGGGTCGGAACTTGTTACTCGTGCACTCCATTTGCTATATTCTTTATTCAAATGTTGCCGAGCTTTTTCCTTATTCATATCCGAAGTGACACCGAGGATGGTTTCTACATCCAAGACTTCATGCATATCGACGGGAAGGACTTTCTCCACCATTTCTCGAAATTTATTCGTATCAATCTCGAGCCAGTTTGCCAGCTCTTTCAAGACAGTTAATTCTTCTTGGGTAACTGAGCTGTTAGCCTGTGCCACGTATAAGCAAAGATTCAATATGTCATATCGTACTGCGAGAGGTGCAATTTCAACAATCTCCCTACAAATATCATAGTTGTTAAGTTGATTTCCATCACGGAAAAAAGCAATTGTTTCATTCAAGGCCTTTTCAAGTTTACGCCGTTCTTTGTTGGATGCCTCGGAAAGGTCAATATTTTCCCTTGCCCAGTTTTTGATAAGCTCAACCTCACAGTCATACAGCTTGTTATCTGCGGCACTTACTGCGAATGCCAGCGTTACAGCAAGGGTTTTTGCACGCTGGTCATTTTCCTGCAAATCAAGATAGCCGAAATCGCGATTGTGATAAGCAAAATAGCAGCGGGCACAAGCAAGCTGTTCACCACCCTCAGCAGGGAATATTGATGTAATGAACATCAGCTCTCTTTTTCCCTTGCGGGGAAGTGACAACCAGTCGAGACGCAAAAGGGCAATGGATGTCCAGTCTGATATGGTCGTGACCTGGTGCGGAAGCTTGCCAAGATTAGCATTGTAAAAGAAAACAGACGAATCCGGCATTTGCCACTGTCTAACCAGGGCATGGACCGGTTCGCCTTGAGCTCTCGGTTCGGTTACGTCCACGATGGAAATGTTCAAGTTTGTGGAGCTCACGTCCTGCGGGGCATGTATTGAGCCGCAGATTTCAACGTCAAAAGCATCAGAATAACTATCACCGTCCTCCGAAAGTCCACAGGACGCCTTACGGCGGAGTCCTTCGTCCTGCTGTTTCGACAGTTTTACCCGGCAATTAAGAACGGTCAAATCAAGCTCAGGGGAAGACTCGATACTTGGATTGGGATTTGCTTTGGGCGAAACCGAGACCTTGATGTAATTAATCAAACCCGAAAAGCTGAAGTGGCTAATGAAATCCCCTGACCTTAAGCGATTTACCAATTCGGCGAGCTTGGTGCGACTAATCAAACTAAAAAGAATCATTGACGCAGATGCTGTCACTCCAATCAAAATTGGTATCAGAAGTTTGCTCATCTGCCTACCTGCGCGTATCGCTACTCGATTTTGAAGGACTTCAATTGTTTATTCTTTTCTCTTACATCGCCCATTTCACCATCCTGGTCTAAGCATAAATCGACTTCAAGGACTTTGCCGGATTCAACATCTTCGAACCTGCAGTGCATCCTTTGGTTGACATCATAGCTGTAAGTAACCTTAATGGGGCGATCGGCCGGCCTGTTCGGAGGAAGCTTAAATTTGTGCGTTGCAATCTTATTTACGTACTCGACAGCGCTATCTTCCCCCTGGGTTATGGTTACCTCAAGGTTTGTTTGTCCCTCAGTGAGGGTATAGAACGTTTGTGAGCTTTCACAGGGCAACGGTGTATTTTTCTTCAAAATGATACGGTTCTCAATTACACGTCGGCCGGTTTCCTTGTCGATAGGAGCGCAAATGGTACCATAACTGTGATTGCAGACATCGGTGAGGTTAATGTCTTTCAGTCCATTGGAAACGCCCGCCGGCACCACATCGGATTTTTCTCTGAGCATTGTCAATCCGGCATGTAAAGCGGCGCCAAGTGCAACACATTCATCTACATTCACCGCCGTCTCAGGAGCGGCTCCGAACATTTTCTCCAGACGCTGCTGGACTAATGGTATCCGCGTGCTGCCGCCTACCAACAGCACCTTGTTAATTTTGGAAGGTTTAAGACCTGCTTCCTCAAGCGCCACTTCAACTAAGATATCTGTACGAGACATCAATGAAGAAATGGCCTCTTCGAACATCTCGCGTGTAATTTCCACTCTCATGCTGCCCGCCGGGCCGTAGAGTATCTTTTTGGCAACGGGACGCCGCGACAATGTCTTTTTAATATCTTCGGCCTCATCTTCGTACTTTGCTCTGTCCTCATCGGAGTTAATCAGCTCGCTATCGAATTTGTCCCTATAGTTCTGCTGCAGCAGCTCTAATATTTTCCGGTCAAAGTCAATGCCGCCAAGGGCGTGGTCACCCTGTGAGCAGATAATATTCATTTGATGACCGTTGACATCCATTATTGTTACATCGAAGGTTCCTCCCCCGAGGTCATATACGAGCACCTTTCCGGAAACCTTGCGCGTGGTGGCATAATACAAGGCGGCAGCCACAGGCTCATTGACAATTCCAATCACATTCAGCCCGGCCATAGTCCCTGCGTCCATGGTCGCTTTCCGGCGAACTTCGTCAAAGTGGGCAGGAACAGAGATGACGACATCATGGATTTGGTCATCCCCGACTGAGCAGTCCTGCTTGAGCTTTTTCAGAATCAGCGAGGACAATTCCACGGGCGTCCAGTCCTTATTATCAATACGCTTGCGATACTTCGGGTCCCCCATGTTCCGCTTTATCCAACGAGCGGACCTTTGAGCATTTAGCCGCCGTGAATTAATAGCTTCGATTCCCACCCGGATTATATCGGAGTTCTCTTCATCGAAGAAAATAGCAGAAGGCGTAAGCCTTTCACCATCAGCATTCGGGACTATTTCGGGTTTGCCGATAGCATTGAGAATCGCTAACGCTGAGAAAGTTGTTCCCAGATCTATGCCTACTATGTTAGCCATTTTATACCTCTTATACCTAACCAAAAAGCTTAACCT
This sequence comes from Planctomycetota bacterium, assembly GCA_043824065.1. Lineage (GTDB taxonomy): Bacteria > Planctomycetota > Phycisphaerae > Sedimentisphaerales > Anaerobacaceae > NIOZ-UU13. Next base: position 13,826 of record JBDRTM010000006.1, read on the forward strand.
GAGCCGTACGTACTACTTTTATATTCTCCTCGTTAATAAAGTATTGATAACCTGGTCTTATAACTTTTGCAATCTTGCCTTTCTGCTTCGAATTGTTACAGCGCTCCTTGTCTTTAACGGCCTCGGCGTACTTCTCCTGCCCGTGATAATCACTGTTTACTTTGGGTTCAAATTGCTCAATACCACTTGAGTCCAGAGCAAATACCAGCTCATCTCTTATGTCCTCAAGGTGTTCGGTCTCAGTGCCCTTGCTGGAAAGCTGACTGATACGGTTTTCCAGATTGTCAATGCAGCGGATAATTCGCAGGCAGAAAGTCCTGACAATATTCCAGTCATACCCGTCCTGAAGTTTTTCCACTCTTTCCTGCTGGCAGGCAGTATATTCACGAATGGCTGAGACCTGCTGAGCGAGGTCTTTAAGAGTGCTGTCGAGCGGTTTCGAATGCTCGATTATGGCCTGCTCAACACTTTGGGCCGTCCGTTCCTCCAGCTGTTCAGTTTGGGCTTTGAGCGAGTCTTCAAGTCTTGCTATAGATTCAGCAGATTGTTCATCGGAAAGCAACACGGCAATTCTCTCCGCACTGTCATCCGAATAAGTTCCCAAACGCTTCTTGGCACGTTTGCTGTCGCGCTTATCAGAGCGGGACTCATCTTTCATAAAGAGAGCTTTCCCTCGGCCATTAAGTTTAGGCTTACGCTTTACTAAATTCCGAAGACCTTTTGAATGTTTCTCAAGCTCGCTTTGTTGTTGATTCAGTTCCTGCTCTTGCTCCTGATTTTCTCCATCCCGTTCAGCGCTTGTCTTAGCCTGCTTTTTGTCTTTGGGCTTTCTTTGCCTTCTAAGAACGTCTGGTAACAATGTCTTCAAGCCGGACGACCCTTTAATAGAAAACCGAACTGACCATAGTAACAGGTACCAGGTAAAAATTGTCCCTCCCATAGATGTACAAACAATAGAGCCTGTAAAAACAAACTCAATCAACTCTTTGCGATTCTTATACCTGTTTAATTCGTTTTGCCAGTTCTCGCCGTAAAGAATATCTGCAAAGGGATAAACATCCGTTTCGCCCGTGGCCAATTTGCCTAAATCAGCTTGGAGTCGTTCCTGCTGTTCCTGCTTTAGTTGCTCTTCTGTTTTGGTTTTCCCGTTTTCATCCAATACGAAAGGAAGCTTGGATTGCTCATCCGGGAACGCCTGAAACCATTCAGTATATTGCTTGAAATACTCATCCGTTTCTAAATTATACTTCGATTCATAGGAAGCAGCTCTCTGTTGTTGCTTTCTTTTTTCGCTGAGGACCCACCCAAGCATAGTGGCGCCAACAAGGAGTAATACTAAACCAAGAATGACAACTTTTTTATGCATAATCTCAAATCTAATCGATAACCTTTTTGTTCGGCTCAAAGTTCCAGCCTACTTCTTTTTACATTTCTTATGCTAATCAGGTTGTTATTCGACATTTTCAACAAAAACTTCATTTTCGTTTTTGCCATACACTTCGGTTACTCTCAGCACCTCTTCTATTGTTGTCAGGCCCTGCTTTAC
>JBDRTM010000007.1:0-4800 GCA_043824065.1 Planctomycetota bacterium
ATCGTCCCTAATTAGTTCCTGTTGCGGAAACAGTATTTGTCATTCCCGCGGAGGCGGGAATCCAGCTTTTTCGCTCTGGACCCCTGCTCCCCGCTTTCGCGGGGACAAGTTTACCCCTGCGGAAGCAGGGGCAGGGGTGACATCGTAAATTTTTGTTTTCCATAACAGATACTAATTAAGTCCACTCAGCAAATTCAATCGATGAGGACTTACCAAAATCTGGGGTGGAGTGCGGCTTTCCTTTCTGCTGTTTTCTTTGCAGATGCTTTCTTTGTTTCAACTATATCTATCGCTGATTTTGGACATGCTGCTTTTGGGCATTCGCCGGTCCAGCAATAGAGACAGAGCTTCTTTCTGGGCCGCCCGATGGCCTCGACCATATCGTCCACAATCTGATATCTCAGTGTTGAGACTCCTAAATCCTTAGCAATCCATTCCACCATTTGTTTGTATTTTTTAGAATTATGGTCTATATATTCCGACACATCCTTGAGGTCATGACCTTCGAGTCCGCGAATGGCTCTACGGGCAGCAAGCTCATTTATGGAGCGCGTGGAAAGATTAAACCTGCACGGAAACATCAGGGGTGGGCAGGCCGGTCTTATGTGTATCTCTCTGGCGCCGCAATCCCAGAGTTTTTTTATAGCAAAGTTCTTGAGCTGGGTTCCCCTCACTATAGAATCCTCACATACGACAATGCTGTTACCTTCGATTACCTCCTTAATGGGAATGAGTTTCATCTTTGCGATGAGGTCGCGTGTCTGCTGCGAAGGTGGAGTATAACTTCTACCATATCCAGGTGTGTATTTGACAAGGGGGCGTCTGAAAGGTTTCCCGGACTCCATCGCATATCCTAATCCATGGGCACATCCGGAGTCAGGTACGCCGGAGACCAGGTCAACATAAACATCCTTATCGCGTTTTGCAAGGTAGCGTCCACATCTTTCTCTGACTACCTCTACATTTATTCCTTCATAGGTCGATGCAGGAAAACCGGTGTATATCCAGAGAAATGCGCAAATCTGGTTCACGCTTCGGCCGCCCGGCCTTCTTTGCACAATGCCATCTTCATTTATCAGAATTATTTCTCCCGGTTCAATATGTTTTGTTATCTCAAACCCATTATTTGGAAAAGCGCTGGTCTCACTTGTCACTGCCCATGCGTCTTCCCGCTTGCCAATAATAAGTGGTGTATATCCAAATCTGTCTCTTGCTGCATATATTCCCGCTCTATTGAGTAACAAGAGTGAGCAAGAGCCTTCTATAGCACTAAACATCTTCTCTATGCCATCTATTAAGTCGTTTCCCTGGTTGATCAATTTTGCTATTAACTCTGTGGCGTTAACTACTTTCTTGCTTACCTCGCTAAAAGATATTCCTTTCTTTAACAGCTTTGCCGCCAGCTCTTCGGTGTTTTCTACAATTCCGTTCGTTGCTATACAAAATGGACCAAACTTCGAGTTTAGATAAATAGGCTGTTCATCGGATGCGCTGATAACACCGATACCTTTGTTGCCGTTCATATACTTATAAGCGTCGTAGAATTTTGACTTAAACTGGCTCTGGCTTATGTCATGGATCTGACGGGAAAAATCTTCTCCAAGGACTGCCAGGCCGCCGTATTCTGTTCCAAGATGTGAATGATAATCCGTGCCATAGAAAAGAGTTTCCACGCAATTCCCCTTCGAGACTACCCCAAAAATGCCGCTCATATTCTATCTCCTTCATGATAGGGCAGATTCCTACTTCTGACTTCTGTTTTCCGTCCTCTGTCTTCTGTCTTCTGTTTTCTGTCTTCTGTTTTCCGTCCTCTGTCTTCTGTCTTCTGTTTTCTGTCTTCTGTCTTCTGTCTTCTGTCTTCTGTCTTCTGTTCTCTGTCCTCTGTCTTCTGTCTTCTGTCTTCTGTCTTCTGTTCTCTGTCCTCTGTCTTCTGTCTTCTGTCTTCTGTTTTCTGTCTTCTGTTCTCTGTCTTCTGTCTTCTGTCTTCTGTCCTCTGTACTCTGTTTTTCTCCTCGGAACAGCACGTAGCGAGTCAGGATTGCTTGAGCCGGCCACCACCGCGGACCTGTCGCGACTTGGCTCCGCCAAGCGAGCCACCGCGGAGCGGCATAGAACGAATGCGCACACCCGTAGCAGCAAAGACAGCGTTGGCAATGGCAGGGGCAATCGCAATAATGGGTGTCTCACCACCCCCGGCCGAGGGTATGTCAGTTTTGTTAATCAGATGCACATCGATCTTGGGAACATCCTTGAACCGTGGCACCAGGTACCCGGCGAAGCTGGCGTTCAGAATTTTGCCGTCTTCGAACTGCATCTCTTCTCGCAGTGCAGCACCCAGGCCCATGATGATGCAGCCTTGTACCTGGGAAAGCAGGTTGGCCGGATTCTGGATGGGGCCGCATTCAAAAACTTCACAGACATGATGCACTTTAATTGTGCCTCGTTTGCGGTCAACGCCCACCTCGGCGCACGCGGCCACATAGGAATTTTTTTCCGTTCCACAGGCCAGCCCGACGCCTATATCAGCAGTAACATTTTTTCTGCGTGCAGGCCAATCGAAGTGCCTGGCAGCAGCCTCAAGGACAGTTCGTATGCGCGGGTTCTCAAGATGGGCAAGCCTGAAGGCAAGCGGGTCCGCCCCTGCTGCTGCGGCAAGCTCGTCCATAAAGGACTCCCTGGCAAAGTTGTTAGCGGTCGCAGCAAGGCACCGGTATGAGCCTTGGCGTAAAGGAGAATCGGAACCGGCTGACAGGATTCTTGTGTTGGCTATATTGTACGGTGTATCAATTGCTGAACCACCGGCGTTGATGTTGGTGAAGTCCCAGGCAATAAGCGAGCCTTTGTCGTCCAGGCCGCCCTTGCACTCGATTACTGCTGCCGGCCGGAAATAGGCCCAGGTGAACTCCTCGGCCCGTGTCCAGTGTACGGCCACCGGACGTCCGAACGCCTTGGCTAATCGCGCAGCTTCTTCCGCCGCTTCACCAGTATGTTTGCCCCCGAATCCACCGCCCATATCGGGCACGACAACACGGACCTGCTCGGTCGGAATTTGGAAAGTCCGGGCCAGGTCCCCTTGCACCCGCTGGGGACCATCGACACCCGTCCATACAGTCAGTTTGCCGTCTTTCCATTCAGCTATTGCCGCCCTTGGTTCCATTGGGGTATGCTGAATGTAAGCCACTTCGTAAGTTTCACTGAGGACCTTGCTTGCCTCGGCAAGGCCTTTGTCAATAGAGCCCCTAATTCTGGGACGTGACCTTCCGCCTGTCCGGGCATTTTTCTTTAGATGGGAATACAGATTTTTGCTCGACGGCTGAGAAATGGTTTTCCAGGATGCAGTTTTTGCAATTGCTTCCAGGGCCTGGGCCGCACGAAACGACGATGGCGCAGCGCATCCGATGAACTGTTCATCCCTGACGACGACTACGTCCTTCATAGCTTCGGCTTTGGAAAGGTCGATTGAAGTAAGCGTGGCCCCATAAGAAGCCGAACGCAGTATTTTTCCATAAAGCATATTGGGCCGCACTATATCCGAAGGATAATGGTGTGCTCCGGTAACTATGTCCCGGCCGTTCGGCCTGGGAACCGAATCGCCAAGTGCTTGCCATTGATGTACCGGTGTAAGAGTTACGTCTGAGGGGACGCTTTGTTTGAAAGCCTCAGCAACGTCCTTTGATTTGGCCAAATCCGCATAGGTGATAGTCTGTCTCGTTGTCCGGTTAGTGATAGTGCCGTTACGCACGTTTAAGGCGCTGCTGTCCACCTTCCATTGCTCGGCTGCAAGACGCTTCAGAAGCTCGCGGGCGGTTGCGGCACCTCGGCGGACGGCGGGGACGGTGGAAGGAGTCGTCCGGCTGCCGGCCGTTATCCCATCATCAGGGACCAGGGCTGTGTCGGACATAACTAAGCGAATCTGGTCAACGGCAACCCGCAGCTCTTCCGCCGCTGCCTGCGTTAGTTGTGCTCGTGGACCCTGGCCTTCCTCGACCTTGCCGGTCATGACAGTGATTGTGCCATCCTGGTTAAGGTGAAGCCGCGCCGCCACGGTTATGGACCGTCCCCCCCGGCTGCTTCGCTGACCGAGAGAGACACCGTCAGTCACCGTGATTAGAAGCCCCGCACCGAGCATTTGCACAAAGGTGCGCCGGCTCAGTTTGATCTCGGAGCTCGGCTCCTCGACAGGCTCAGAGCGCTTGGGTTCGAGCATTTTTTTGGTATAGGTATTTTCAGTCATGGTATTCTCACCTCCACGATTTGCGCTGCAGCGCGTCGAATGGCCTTTAGTATTTTTGTATATCCGTTGCACCGGCACAGGCTGCCGTTCATCCATTCCGTGATTTGTTCATCCGTAGGTTGCGGATTCTTCTCAAGAAGAGCCACAGCATTCAATATCATGCCGGGCGTACAGTAGCCACACTGAATGGCGCCCTCGGCGAGGAACGCCTGCTGAACGGGATGTAGGGAACCACCATCGGCAAGTCCTTCGATTGTTGTGATAGTTTTCTTATCTGCCATAGCGACGGGTGTAACGCAGGAGAGTGTTCGTCTGCCGTCCATCAACACGGTGCAGGCACCACACCGGCCTTCGCCACAGCCGTACTTGGCACCGGTCAGATGCAGAGCTTCTCTTAGAACATCAAGCAGAGACCGTTCAGGGTCGGTGACGACGGTTCTTTCTTTTCCGTTAACGGTCAGAGTAATTGTGGTATCCATAACTATCCTCCACTAAACCTAAATTTCCCAGACCCAATCCAGCCGGCAAACTGCCGGCTTTTCCGAATCACATTATAAGCAACTTAG
>JBDRTM010000008.1:0-11688 GCA_043824065.1 Planctomycetota bacterium
ATTTCTCATATCTGTTCGCTTCAAAAAATGGTGTGCTGTGCACACCCTACGGCTGTTCCCGCTTGCGCGGGCACAAGTTCCGTAGGAATGACGGTTTTTTGAATAGATTCCTCGACTCCGCTGCGCTGCGCTCGGAATGACAGAGGTGAGTGTGCTGCGGTCGGAGTAACGGCGGGTTGGGAAGTTTAGGGCAGGGCGAAGAAGGTCTTGCTGGTGGCGGTTACGGCATTGGCGAAATCGGTGAGGTCCATCCCTTTTAATTCGGCTAAATATTTCGCGGTGTGGAGCATCAGGGCCGGCTCGTTTATCTTCTGCTTTCGCATCGGCTCCGGTGACATATAGGGACAATCGGTTTCGAGCATCAATCTATTTAGCGGCACAATTTTGGCGGCCTGGCGGGTAAGGTCGGCGTTTTTGAAAGTAACTACGCCGGTGAACGAGATATAAAAACCATAATCGAGAACAATCTTTGCCTGCCGGGCCGAGCCGCTGAAACAATGAAAGACCACGCTTTTAAGGCCTTGGCCGAACCTATCTAAAATCTCCATCGTCTCATCGAAGGCCTCCCGGCAATGGATGATTAGGGGCAGATTCAATTCTTTGGCGATCGTCAGTTGTGCGGCGAAAGCCCGCTTTTGGTCAGATTGATTTGAAAAATTGTAATGAAAATCCAGACCTGTCTCGCCGATGGCGACGACCTTCTTGCTTTGTGCAAACTCTTTTAATTCGGTTAGTGTATCAGCGGTCAGGTTTTTGGCATCGTGCGGATGGATTCCAACAGCGGCGTACATATTCTCGAATTTGTCGGCAAGCTCAATGGCTTTGCGGTTCTGCTCTAAGTCTGTGCCGACCGTGAGCCAGCCGACAACGCCGGCGGCTATACTGCGAGCCATAACGGCCTGGACGTCGTCGACCAATTGTTCAAAAGTCAGATGACAATGCGTATCAATCAGCTCCATTGGTTTTAGGGTACGAAAGCGTTTTTGTAATATCTTATCTGCGGGGTGCCTCTTGGCCCCAGGACTATTATAACGACATCAAAACGGAAAGGCCTGTCATCGATATCGTTTGTTGCAAGAAAATAACGGGCGGTCCTTAGCAATCTGGTTTTCTTGGCGAATGTGATAGACGATTCGGCTGAGCCAAAAGTTTCGTCGGCCCTGGTTCTGACCTCGACGAAGACGATAGTTCTGTCGGTATCGACCATAATCAGGTCGATTTCGCCGGTCTTGCAGGAGAAGTTGCGGGTGAGGGTTTTTAGGCCTTTTCTTTTGAGGAACCTCTGGCAGCGTTTTTCACCCCATCTTCCAAGTAACTTCCAGTCGGCTAAAAGCTTATTTTTGTTTATCAGCATATTATTGTGTGTAAATCCGAAGTCCGACCCGCCAACGGCGGGTATTGTTCCAAACCCAGCGTTGCTGGGTCGAAATTCGAAACAAATCCAAATGACAAAAATTCAAATTACCGAAACTGTTTTGCACAGGTGAAAATTCGAATTTTGTATTTGTTTAGTATTTCGTATTTTGGATTTCGAGTTTATTTTGAGACGGTGTGGGTGCTGTGTCGCTGGGCGAGCTTGACGGCTTTGCCGGTCCGCTTGCGAAGGTAATATAGTTTTGCCCGCCTTGTTTTGCCGCTTCGGATGGGCCTGATATCGAGAACATTGGGCGAATTAATCGGGAAAATCCGTTCCACACCCTCGTTATTGACAATCCGCCGGACTGTGAAGTTTTCGTTAATGCCGCGGCCCTTGCGGGCGATTACGGTGCCGGTAAATACCTGCGTGCGCTCTTTGTCGCCTTCTCTGATGCGGCAGTGGACATCTACAATATCACCTATTTCGAAGTGCGGTATATCTTTCTTCAAACTTTTGCTTTCAACCGCATCCAATATTTCGGTTTTCACTGATTTATCTCCTTTTTTAGTTCATAGTCAATGAGTTCTGCAAAATTGAGGTTAGGCATACTTTGAAAAGAAAAAAATCGTTTTTTGTTTTTTCTTTTCAAACAGTAAGTCATTTTTTAATAATCAGTTAGGTGATTATTTAAGAAAATCAAAAAAACAGATTTTCTTAAATAATATATGCCTAACCTCAATTTTGCAGAAGCCTTAGTTCATAGTCAGGGAAAACACAGAATTATATCTGTTTTTATGCTAAAGACAAGTAATTTTTGAAAAATTGTGGTTTGGGCGTTTCAGTAGCAAATTAAGCTGCCTTAGCATAAAAACGGCAGCTATTCGACCGGCTATTTTTTCTTCCGGCCTGATTAGACGGGCCAGTTCGGTGAGTCAGTGCGGGCGGTCTTCAGATATTCTTCAATCTTAGCGATCACATCGGGATGCTCGGGGGCGATGTTTTGCTCTTCGGCGATATCTTTATTCAGGTCGTACAGCTCCAGGGGCTTGTCCGGCGCCAGGCGGACGGCCTTGTAGTTACGCCAGCGAACCACCTGCTGGAGATTGCGTCCGATGAATTCCCAGTACAGAAAACGGTCGTCCGTTCTCTGTGGTCTGCCGAGCAGCGCGGGCAGAACGCTTATGCCGTCGATGTCTGGTGGAGGCTCGGTGCCGGCCAGCTCAGCTAATGTCGGCAGCAAGTCGGCAAAGTACCAGACGGCGCTGCTGGTTTTGGCTGCGGGTACCTGCCCGGCCAGCGGACAATCATAGGCGTGCGGATGCCGCCCTCATATATATCGCCCTTTTTTCCCCGCAGCTGGCCGGAGCTGTCGAAAATCCCTTCCCAGCGACTGGCTGCTCCGTTGTCCGAACAAAAGAACACAAGTGTCCGGGTATCAATTGCCAGGTCTTTCAATAGGGCCATAATGCGGCCTATGTCTGCGTCCATTCGCGTTATCATTGCCGCGTGCACCTTTGCATCGGCAGGCCAGGGCTTGTTTGTGTAGGGTTCTGTGCTTGGGATTTCGTATTTTGCGTGCGGGATGGTATATGGCAGATACAGGAAGAACGGCCCGCGCTTGTGGCGGCGAATAAAATCGAGAGCAAAATCGGTGAACAGGTCGTGGGAGTATTGTTCTTGCCGGCCATCGGCATTTCCTTCGAGGATTATCTTTTTTTCGTTGCGCCAGAGGTAGGGCGGATAGTAGGTGTGTGCACGCCTTTGGTTGAGATAGCCGAACCATTCATCGAAGCCCTGTCTGTTAGGAACGCCGGTGTTACCCGGTTCGCCGAGGCCCCATTTGCCGGTAATGCCGGTGACATAGCCGGCCTGCTTTAGCACTTCGGCCACGGTGAGGTCTTGGGGTTCGAGCGGGACGCGCATCTGTGGTGAGCCATTATCCAGAACGAGGGTGCCGCTTACCTTGCCGAAATTACCTCGGACACGTGTGTGGCCGGTGTGCTGACCGGTCATCAGGACGCTTCGTGACGGCGCGCAAACGGTATAACCGGCGTAGCACTGGGTGAAGCGTGTGCCCTCGTCGGCAAGCCGGTCGATGTTCGGCGTCTTTATTTCCTTCTGACCGTAACAGCCAAGGTCACCATAACCCAAATCATCAGCCATGATGAAGATGATGTTCGGGCGTTTTGCCGGATTTCTGCTTCCAACAGATGCGCTCCGGCAGCCGGCCAAAGACAACATTGCTGCCGCAGTGCCGCCTGCTGCTAAACTAACAAATTCGCGTCGGTTCACACCGTTAGAAATGTTCATTTTTTCTCCTGTTGACGCAGTTTGAAATGAACTGGTTCTAACGGATTTCATCTTTTCTTCGCTCTTTATGGATTCCATTTGTTAGATTCCTTTGGCTTTTTGGGCGAGGTCGTTGCAGCGTTTTCGCAGCGAGGTTAAAGTCTTTTGGTATTTTTCGTCTTTGGCCAGGTTTATTGTTTCGGTTGGGTCGTTCTTCAAATCGTAAAGCTCTTCGTAATCGTAATCAATATAACGTGCGTATTTCCATCGCTGGGTGCGGAGGGCCTCACTTTTGGCGATGGTTTTGTGCTCAAACGGATGTTCGTAGAAGAATTCCGTTCGCCATTTTGGATTTCGGCCTTTCAGCAGTGGGAGCAAACTTCGGCCCTGCATTTGTTGGGGGACACTTAGACCGGCCAAATCGAGAATTGTCGGGGCGATGTCCACATTAAGTGCCATCTGGTCGAAGACGAGGCCGCGGCGTTTGGTGTCTGCTTTGGGGTCATAGACGAGTAGCGGGACGCGGATAGACAGCTCGTGGGGGAACCATTTTCCGGCCAGGCCATACTCGCCAAGATAGAAACCATTGTCACCGATGAGCATTATAACTGTGTTGTCATCATAGTTGAGCTGCTTTAGCTGGTCGCGGATTTTTCCAATAACGACATCGACGCCGGTGATAAGACGGTAATAGCTCTTAACGGATTCCTGGAACTTTTCGGGGTTCGGAAAACGTATCTTCCATCGCCTGCGAGCTTCGGAAGCTCGAAGGAATTCGGGCAGGGCATCAAAATAGCGCGGGTGGGCCGTTTCGGGAGTCGGGATGGTGACGTCACTGTATAGATTCTCATAAGCGCGGTCGTAAAGAAACTGGCGGGGGTCACTATCCTGAACGTGCGGGGCCTTGAAACTTACCGACAGGCAGAACGGCCGGTCTTGTGAGCAGCCATTAAGGAACTCGATTGCCTGCTCACCCATAATCTGGGTCAGATGTTTGTAGTTTCCGTCTTCGTCTTTATTTTCGTATCTACCCTGGCCGGGGAAGCCCTTCCAGTAGTCGTATTTGTCGATGGGTAAATCTTTCTTGGCTCCGACGCCGTACTTTCCTATAAATCCGATTCGGTATCCGGCCTGGTTCAGGAGCATTGGGTAAGTTTGGGCAAGTACCTCTTCGGAAAAATGCGTCCTGAAGTCGATGATGCCGTGCCGGCGTGTCCATTGGCCGGTGAAAATACTGGCACGGCTGGATGCGCATATAGAGGTGGTAACAAAGGCATTTGTAAACCTTATGCCGTTTGCCGCTAAGGCGTCCATATTGGGTGTCTGGATAATGGGATTGCCGGCACAGCCCATAGCGTCGGCTCGGTGGTCATCGGTCAGTAAGAAAATGATGTTCGGTCGTCTTTTTTCGGTGTCACCAAGTCCGGCCAGCTCGCTTTCGCAGCCGGCCAAAGACAACGCTGCGGCTACAGAACCACCGGCTACGAGAGATAGAAATTCGCGGCGGTTTCCTCCGTTAGAAAGCTTAGCCTTTCGTCCTGTTGATAGTTGGCGACTCACTTCTAACAGTGGTTGGTCTGTGTTCTTATTCACTTCGGAATTTCTAACGGGTTCCATTTTATTCTCCGATGCTTTGTGATGGTTTTTGCAGGGGTTCGGCAATCGGTTCTTTCTCGAGAGGTACCTGAATACGCAAGCGCTCTTCGGCTGCGTGCAGGATTGCTGCCAACATTTGCGTATAGGACATTCCAGCGATTTTTGACATTTTTGCCAGATGGCCGTCCCAGCACCAGCCGGGATTTGGGTTGACCTCAAGAATTTTGGGATTTCCCTGGGAATCAACTCTCCAATCGAACCGGCAGTAATCTCTGCACTCGAGTCTCTCGAAGAGCTTCAGACAATACTCGACGACGATTTTTTCCACATCTTCCGGCAGGTCAGCCGGTATGGACTTAATCTGCCAATACGGAGAATCGGGCATCCATTTAGCCTCATATCCGCATATCCTGGGCAGCTCAGGCGGCAGAACAGAGTAATCCTCCTGGATGATAGGCAGGACGGTGTACGATTCGGGCGGATTACCTATTATGCCGACGGTGAAGTCTTTGCCGGTGAGAAATTCTTCTACAAGTATGGGTTTTTCGTAACCGAAATTTTCTCTTATTTCGGAAATGGCGTTGACGAGCTGCTCGGCGGAGCTTGCGACACTTCTCTGGGTTATTCCGAAGCTGGAATCACCGAAGTTGGGTTTTACGATAACGGGAAATCCGAACGGCAGCTCAAAGGTGCTGTCTTCGGGCCTGATAAAGAAGGCTTCAGCAACCGGTATGTCCATTTCCTTTGCAATTCCGCGTACGAGGGACTTGTCATAGCAAGAGGCCAGGCACTGGGGTCCGCCGCCGGTATAAGGCATTCCGAGTGTTTCCAGTATGGCGGGTATGTGCAGCTCTTTTCTGGGGTCGTTGATGTAACCCTCATCGCAGAGATTGAGGACAAAATCGGTTTTTGTGTTGAGCTTGAGCAAATCGTTAAAGAGGGTGTCGTGATTATTGAGATACGTATAGTGATAGCCGTCGAGCTCCCGCAGTGCGTTTTTGAGCTGGTCAATCGTGTAAAAGTCGTCATCGTCAAAGACGCGCAACGGTTTCAAGGAGTCGGGCTTATTGGGGTCACCAAAAATCACAGTGACATTCTTGAATTCCTTTTTTCTCTTAACAGGTGTCCAGTCCTTTCTGACCAGGGCAGTAACGATAATACGCCTTTCCATCATTCCCAGGTCCTGGTTGCGCTGTGAATCTACTGCTAACTGGCTGTGAACAATGACTTCGCTGAAACCCGCTGTCCGCAGCAGCTCTTCCAGACTCTTTTGCGTGTACAATCTTTCAGCATAAAACTGGTCTGCAACAACTCCTTTTTGCGTGTGGGTGACCACTTCCCTCGAGATTAAACGCTGTTTGTCCAAAGAAAGTGACCGCTCCCTGCAGACGAAATAATTTTTGTCTATCCATTCCCATGACCTCGGCTGGAAACGCTTTCTTAAATACACGCCATCGGCAACGTCTATAAGCATTCTTCCCCAGGGTTTTAACACCCTGAAGACCTCTTTGAGAACCCTGACGTCATCCTGCGGTGTTTCGAAATAGCCGAAACTATTTCCGAGAATCAGAACGACGTCAAAGGTGTCCGGCTGATATGGAAGTTTTCTGGCGTCTCCCTCTCTGAACTTAACGCTCAAACCTTCTTTCTTATTTTGAGCTTTGGCCTTTTGAATCAGGTAGCGAGAGCGATCCAGTCCTTCAACGTTGCTGGATCCCCGTCTCGCCAGCTCAAGAGCAATCCGTCCCTGTCCGCAGCAAAGGTCCAGAATTTTGTACTGCGGTGACAACTTAAGGATATCCGAAAACAGGCTTACCTCTTTGGCAGTTATCTGCGCATCATCAATCACGTCCCCATCCGTTTTCAAGTAGATTGAATTGAATATCCGCCGCCACCAATCCGGCTGGACGTGCTCCTCCAGATCGGGTACAGGCCCAAGTGATTTAATGTTGACTAATGGGGCCTTACTCTGTGCATGTGATTTTGAATTTGTAGATTCTGATTTTGTCTTCATCTCTGATTACCCTTTCTGCCTTTTTTCATTTTTAACAAATCCGGCCTCCATTTTTTTGTTCGTTCGAGGGCCTGTTGATGTCGCCATTCGGCAATTTTGGCGTGGTCGCCGCTTAAGAGGATATCAGGGACCTTCATGTCACGGAAAACCTCCGGCCTTGTATATTGCGGGTATTCCAAAAGGCCTTCGCTGAACGAATCATCTTTGATTGAGTCCTCATCGCCGAGTGCGCCGGGCAACAATCTGACAACCGCGTCGATGATTACCATAGCAGCTAATTCGCCGCCGTTTAAGACATAATCGCCTATTGAGATTTGCTCGGCATCAAGGCCGATGCGAATCCGCTCGTCGAAACCTTCATATTTTCCTGCGATTAAAATGAGACGTTTTTCTTTGCTTAGCTCGACTGCTTTTTTCTGGTCGAATCTTTGGCCCTGCGGGGTAAGGAGGATGACCCGGCCTTTCTCCGGTGATAACTTCCGGACGTGCTCGAAGCAATCTAAGACGGGTCCTGGCATCATAACCATACCCGGGCCGCCGCCGTAAGGTTTATCATCAACCTTTCTGTAACTGTCAGCGGCGAAGTCCCTTATATCGGTGAGAGCGATTTCAACCAGAGACGCTTCCTGAGCCCTCTTTAATATCGAGTGGCTCAGAGGCGATTCAAACATCCGGGGGAAAAGTGTAAGAATATCCACACGCATTGGCTTTTGGGTCAAAACCCCCAGTAAAACTGGGGGCTAAATATGCGTCGCCGTGCCGGCGACGGCTAAACAATGCCCCAATAAATTGGGGGACTAAATATGTGATCTATTCTTCTTTTGTTTCGGGCTCGGTTTTTTCTTCGGCTTCGGTTTTTTCCTGCGCCGTTTCGGTTTCAGGCTTCGTTTCGGCTTCTTCTTTAGCCTTGGATTCGGTTTCTTCTTCGGCTGCTGCTTCGGGGCCGGCCTGTTCTTCTACTGCTTCAGTTTTGGCCTCGATTTTTTCCTGGGCCGTTTCAGTCTCAGGCTTTGCTTCGGCTTCGGTCTTGGCTTCGGTTTCTGCCTTGGTCTTGGCTTCGGTTTCTGCCTTGGCTTTTGCTTCGGCCTCGGCTTTGGCCTTTTCTTCGGTGGCTTTGGCCTCAGCTTTTGCTTTTTCTTCGTCAGCCTTGGCTTTGGTTTTTTCTTCGGCAGCCTCGGCTTGTTTTTGGGCTGCAATTCTTTGAGTTTTGTTGAACAGCTTACCTTTGGCGCCGGCTATGGCCCTGGCCTTTGCCTGGCGCGCAGCCTTTTGTTCGGCGTATTTGTGTTTGATACCATGGCGAAGCAGAATTTGCGAGACCGTGTCGGACGGTATTGCTCCTTTGTCGAGCCAATACTCTGTACGCTCGCGATTGAGGACAATCTGCTTGGCCGGGTCCTTCTCAATCGGGTCGTAATGGCCCAGCTTTTCAAGCACTCTTCCGTCACGCGGGGTGCGGGATTCGACCGCATTGATTCTAAAGAACGGCCGATGCCGCCTGCCTATCCTGGTCATTCTTAACTTTACTGCCATAATTTTTTCCTTTCTTTAATTTATAATCAATTCCCGTGAGATGCCCGGTGCAAATCACGAAACACGTTTGCAATGTAAGGCGTAACCGTTTATGAAGATTGCGAAATTTGCAGGGTCAACTTGGGCGTCGGCTGCGATTTTCTGTATCTGTTCATCGGTCAGACTGTCGGCATTTTGTTTTTCACCCGGCGTCATTATCGCCACTGCCTTTCTCAATTGCTCCAATTCCTCTGCGCTCGGCGCAGCTAACATCGCCAGCTCGCTGCTGCCCTTAATATCCTTGAACTGGCTTCTTATCAGCCTGCCGTATTCGCTGTCTGAAAAACGGCCAACTTTTTTTAGGTACTGCTCAATTGAAATTTTATTTATTATCGCCATTTTATCGTCGCTTAGTTTTTCCCTTTCGCTTTATGATTCTTTTTCTTTTCGAGCGCTGCTTTATTTTTCTTCCCGCCCCCATCATCTGGTTCAGCGCGCCCATGTTAAGTCCGCCTGAGAACATGTTCTTAAGTCCGCCGAGGCTTCCGCCGCTGATTGCCTTCATCATATCTCTGCTGCGTTTGAATGTCTTTACCAGGCCGGAAACATCCTGAGCTTCAGCACCTGCGCCCGTGGCGATGCGTCTTCTTCTGGAGGAATCTATAATGTCCGGGTCGCGACGTTCGGCGGGTGTCATCGAATAGACAATCGCTTCGGTTTGATTGAGCTCGGCGCCGTCGAAGTCCAGGTCTTTGAGCTGCCCACCCATTCCGGGCATCATTTTGAGCATATCCTTGATACCGCCCATTTTTTTGACGGCCTGCATCTGCTTTAGAAAATCGTCAAAGCCGAAACTTCCTTTGGCCATTTTCTTTTGCAGCTTCTCGGCCTCTTCAGCTTCGAAATGTTCCTGGGCCTTCTCGACGAGCGTTACGACGTCGCCCATCCCGAGGATTCTGCCGGCCATACGGTCGGGGTGAAATTCTTCGAGCTTGTCCAGCTTTTCGCCTATGCCGATGAACTTGATGGGCTTTCCGGTAACGGCTTTTACGCTGAGAGCGGCTCCGCCGCGGGCATCGCCGTCGAGTTTTGTAAGTATGACGCCGTCGAGCTCGAGGCGCTCGTTGAACTCTTTGGCTGAATTAACGGCGTCCTGGCCGGTCATCGCATCGCAGACCAAATAAATCTGGTGCGGATTGACTGCTTTTGCAACGTCGGCTATCTCCGTCATCATTTCCTGGTCTATGTGGAGCCGGCCTGCGGTATCGAGCACGACCACATCATAGCCGTTTTTCCGGGCGTGCTTTAAAGCATTTTTTGCGACCTTTACGGCGTTTTTGCTGTCTTCACTGTAAACATCAGTATTTATCTGCCGACCGAGGATAATCAACTGCTCGATGGCGGCGGGTCTCTGGAGGTCGTCGGCCACTAAGAGCGGTTTTTTACCCTTTGCGAGGAGGTATTTTGCAAGCTTGGCGGCGGTGGTGGTCTTGCCGCAGCCCTGGAGGCCGGCTAACATAATTACGGTAGGGCCGGGTGAGACAAAATAGATACGGGAATCGACCGGCCCCATCAACTTTGTCAGCTCTTCGCTGACGATCTTTACCATAACCTGGCCGGGATGAAGACTCTTTATCACCTCAGCACCGATGGCCGCTTGCGCAACGTCCTTGCAGAACTGCTTTACGACATTGTAGCTGACGTCCGCCTCCAGAAGGGCCTTGCGGACATCCCGCATAGCATCCGAGATGTTGGCTTCGGTAATGCGTCCTCGGCCGGCCAGCGACCTGAAAACAGAGTTAAATTTCTCGGTTAACGATTCAAACATAATTCGATGCTCGATACTCGATACTCGATACTCGATGCTTCCGCCTTCGCTGAAGCTACGGCGGACAAGCGATGCTCGACGTCGTCGCCCCTTCGGCAAGACTTCGGCGAACTCAGTCGAGCCGCTCAGGGCAGGCTTGCCGGCGACGGCTAAACGACCCCCCGATTTTTGGGGGGTTGACCGCAATGTCGAGCTTTGAACATTCCGGCGAAATGGGAATTGTAAGACCGCTGAGGCGATTCTGCAAGAACAAAATCCGCCAATTACTGTGCCGAAGGACGTAAGGTCGTCTCAATAAATTTGGCCGGACGTCCGAAAAAATTTGGAATTTTGTTTCAGCAATTCCCATAAGTTCGCCGATAAGTTAATTGGGGCTGATTGGGGTGGAAGCTTTCTTCGGGAAGTCTTGAGTGTCGAGAACAACTGAAGCCTGCCGCTTTCTTTGAATTTTAGCGCTACAACATAATACCAATCACAAAAATTGAATGCGCCCGGCAGTAAGCTGCCGTATAACCGCAAGGGCAGTTACCACGCCCTTACCCCCGTGCTTTCTTGCGCCTGCACTCGCGTAACCGCAGGTGCGAGCGAAAGCAAGAGCGGGGGCGGCTCTCCGTAAGGAGTCCTTCGGACTGTTTTGAGCAAGCGCATATATTTTTTGTTATCCGTATAAGTATTTGTCTAACGGCATCCTGTGCTTATTGGTTAAGCGACGCAGAGTTATTATTCCATTTTAAATATGGGCGGTTTGGCTGGTATCGAATTGCGATAAGTCCAGCTATTACAGGACGTAACAAAGATGCAGGAAGCTGCAAAGCTCCGAGAGATTTCTTTTTATTATAAGTTTATTGAAAAATATTCTTGCAGATACGAGAAGACTAAAGTATACTGGTGCGCTTAATTTCGGGTTCATAATGTCGGGCTTCTGCATGACGGCCGATCGGAGGAGAAGTCAAACGAAAATGACCCTATAAAGCATAGTATTATAAGTATCTGCATATTTTTAGAAACAGTAAATTTCACTCGGAGGAACAATTATGTTAGAGACAAAGTTTTTAAAACACATACTCTGTCTGGTGGTGCTGCTTAGTATTT
>JBDRTM010000009.1:0-19320 GCA_043824065.1 Planctomycetota bacterium
AGCTAAAGTGAAAAGATAATCCACAACTTTAGGCACTTTATATTTTAGGCACTTTACACTCTTTTGTGCCTTCGTGGCTAAAAAGGATAAAAGAAATGGCAGGCAAGAAGCAAAAAGAAGATGTTGGCGGGTTGAGCTTCGAAGAGGCGATAAAGGAGCTTACAAATATTGTCGGTAAGATTGAGCAGGGCGAGATTCCGCTGCAGGATAGTCTGGAGCAATATGAAAAGGGTATGACGCTTATTAAGCACTGTCGGGATATATTGCAAAAGGCTGAAAAGCAGATTGAGAAAATCACCGAGGCAGATGTGACGAAGAACAAAGATGACAAGCCGGTCAAGAAAACGGGACCTGAAGAAGATGTTCCATTTTAACTACTCGTCCGGATTAACGACGTTAGATTTGAAGTGGATTCTTGCTTCTACAGCAATGACAGTGCTATGTGCGATACGATATGCGCAATACGATATACTAAACATGCGAGCGTGGCGGAATTGGCAGACGCGCCAGGTTTAGGTCCTGGTGTCCATTAAGGACGTGGAGGTTCGAGTCCTCTCGCTCGCAGTTTTTGGTAGTGTGAATGTGGAGAAAAGTCTAATGAGGTATAGGGCAGTCGGGGCGGTTGTTTGCATATCAGTTCTTCTGTTGCTTAATTCGTGTAGCTCACCTGTCCAAGAAACAAGGGAAGTAAGTTCCGGGCCGATTACAGCAATATTAGGGGCCTTTGAAAGAGAAATCACACTGCTTGAGGACGAGCTGACAGACACGCAGGAACAGAGAATCGAAGGAATCAAATTCGTCAGTGGAAAACTGAGCGGCAAGAGAGTTGTCATCGCCTTCACGGGCATAGGCAAAGTCAACGCTGCTATGACAACTACGCTGCTGATAGAGCACTTCCAGCCGAACAAAGTAATCTTTACGGGTATTGCAGGGGCTGTCAACCAGCAGTTGCAGCCGGGTGACATAGTGATAGCCGAGAAGACAGCGCACCATGATATGGGAACAATCTGGCCTGAGGGTCTATTCCATAAAGGGGTGAAGAACCGCCTGGACGGCTGGGAGAATCCGGTCTTTTTCGACGCAGATGAGCGACTCCTGAGATTAGCTGAACGTGCGGCTGAGCAGGTTGAGCTCAGCTCGATACAAATAATCTCCGGCCAAAGGACGCCGAAGGTTGTAAAGGGCATCGTTGTTACAGGTGATGCTTTTATCGCCTCAACTGACAAGTGCATTGAATTGCGCAAAAAGCTCGGCGCTGACGCAGTAGAAATGGAAGGCGCAGCGGTAGCTCAAATCTGCTATCAGCGCCGAATCGGGTATCTTGTGATACGCAGTATCAGTGATAAGGCCGATGAGGGTGCGGTACTGGATAAGCAGATGTTTTACATAATGGCTGCTAAAAACTCTTCCGGGCTGGTTATCGAACTGGTCGGGCTTTTAGCGACGGAACTTCCTGCGAAATGATATTTTTTATTTTGTCATTCCTGCGCAAGCAGGAATCCATAAGTAAGATATGAAACATGATGCCATCGCCAGAGAAAAGCGGATGAAAAAATGGAAGAGACAATGGAAAATTAAGTTAATCGAAAAGGACAATCCCCAATGGAAAGACTTATATAAGACTATGGTAGATTAACTGGATTCCCGCCTTCGCGGGAATGACATAAAGAAGAGGGAATGACATAAAGAAGAGGGAATGACATAAAGAAGAGGGAATGACATAAAGAAGCGGGAATGACATAAAGAAATCGAAAAGACACAAGAAACAGTTGTATTTGAGACGGCAGCAGGTTCCGCAACAAGATAAAGCCAAGAAAAGTTAAGAGATTCGAAATGATAGGCAAATATTTTAAACTGCGGGAAAGACAAACCAGTGTCAAAATCGAGTGCGTGGCGGGTCTGACAACATTCCTTACGATGGCGTATATCATTTTCACTAATCCTGATATTCTAAGCGATAACACGGGAATGGACAGGGAAGCGCTGATAGCGGTTACCTGCATAGTCAGTGCCGTTGCGACCATTATGGTAGGGATATTTGCGAATGCTCCCATAGCTATGGCGCCGGGGATGGGACTTAACGCCTTTTTTGCATACAGTCTTGTACTGACCGACAAAGTCCCGTGGGAGACGGCATTGGGGGTTGTATTTCTTTCGGGCCTGTTTTTTCTGATATTGACTTTATTAGGATTAAGAAAAAAGCTCGTCGCAGCGATACCGCCTTCGTTAGTCTCGGCGATAGCGGTGGGGATAGGTTTGTTTATTACGTTCATAGGCCTGAAAAACCTCGGCGTGATTGTCCGGGGCAGTGAGGCAACGCTGGTTAAAGCCGGGCCGTTGAAAGCGACGGTGCTGATAGGTCTGTGCGGACTGACTGTAATGCTCTTTCTTGAAATGATAAAGATAAGCGGCGCCTTGTTAATTGGCATTATTTTTTCGACCGTTCTTGCTGCAATTTTCGGATACATACCAAAGCCGACGCAGTTGATTACCTCAAATCTCAATATAGGTGCTTTGGCATTTCACCTTGACATTTTGGGAGCGCTTAAGTGGAGTTTGTTCGGTAGTATATTTACTTTAATGTTTATCGATATGTTCGACAGCGTTGGGACCCTGGTGGCGTGCTGTCACCAGGCAAATATGGTAGATGAGAAAAACAGAATAAAAGGGCTGGGTAAGCTGTTGGGCCTCGATGCCGTTGCAACTATGATAGGCGCTTTGCTGGGGACATCGACCACAACTTCGTATATCGAATCCGCGGCGGGAATCGAACAGGGCGGACGGTCGGGGCTTACTTCGATAATTACAGGCGGTTTGTTCCTGCTGGCGCTGGTGTTTGTTCCGATTGTGGAAATAGTGCCGAGATATGCTGCGGCGCCTGCGCTTATTATGGTCGGGCTGTTTATGATGAAGGAAATTAAGAGAATAGATTTTACGAGTTTAGAAGAAGCGTTTCCTGCATTTATAATAATGGTAATGATAGCTCTAAGCTACAGTATCAGTACGGGACTGGCGTTTGGGTTTATCTCGTTCGTTATGATGAAAGTAATATCGGGTAAGGCAAGAGACGTTAAGCCGGCAATGTGGATTATTGCGATTTTGTCTCTGATGTTTTTGACACTGGACAGACTACCCGGTACGATTGAATATCTAAGGTCTCTTATATGAACTTGTGGAATTAAATAATATCGGGAGGCAAAAAGATGGAGATTAAGATTACGAGTTCGGCCTTTGAAGACGGCGGTTTGATACCGGCCAAATATACCTGCGATGGTGCGGATGTCTCGCCGCCGTTGCAGTGGGATACGGTCCCTGAAGGCACCAGGAGTATCGCCCTTATATGCGATGACCCGGATGCGCCGATGGGTACGTGGGTGCACTGGGTTCTGTTTAATCTGCCGAGCGATGCCAAAGAGCTGGCGGAAAACATTCCTGCTGATAAGATTTTGCCTAACGGAGCCAGGCAAGGTGTTAGTGACTTTGGCAGGGTCGGCTATGGCGGTCCGTGTCCCCCCGGCGGCACGCACAGATACTTCTTTAAGATTTATGCACTCGATACAGAGCTTGGACTGGAAGCCGGTGCTAATAAACGCCAGCTGCTCAAGGCCATGGAAGGGCATATCCTCGAACAGGGGCATTTGGTCGGCAAATACAAAAGATAAATACGAAACAAATTCAAGTGAACTAAAGTGCCTAAAGTTAGCAAAAGTCGCCCAGTTTTAGAAGCTTGTTTGTCGGTGTCGAAGCTGGTATCGGACTGGAAGCTCGACGTTGGATGCTCGAGGAAAACGAGTTTCAAGCTTCTATGACAAGCATCGATACGAGTATCGACAACCTTAAACGAAAACTGCACTTTAGGCACTCTAAACTTTAGTCACTTTGATCTTGTTTCCACCATCAGGTGTCCTGCGGAGAATTTCGAAATTTGACCCGCCAGCGGCGGGTATGGATCAGAACCCAGCGTTGCAGGGTCGGATTTATACGATATACGATGGGATTCAGAAGTTCTCCACGATAGCGGCTGTGTGAATAGCAAGCAGCATCAGGTAGTCCAGGTCGCTCAGACTGTAGTGTTCACAGTCTATAGAGTTATCGACGTATAACACACCGAAACACCCGGTAGGGTCAACAACAGGCGCTATCATTGCAGAGCGTATTTTGTCCTCTTCAGTTGGAGCTGAGACTTGCGGGATAAGTAAAAACTGTCCCGTTTCAATAGCCTGGGTGATTTTTTCTCTGAGTTTTAAGTCGTTTAAGTTCACTCCGCGGCCCTCTCGGCTTTTACCTGCGTGGCAGGTCATTGGGCCGGCAGGCTGGTTCCTCAAGGCACACCAGCTTTGATATCCATTGAACTGTCTTAATGCGACACTCAATAAGACATTTAGCAGCACATCGAGGCCGTTGGCTTTGCAGATTGCCTCGGTGGCCTCCATAAAATCTTTTACCCTTTTGGCCGGCAGTGTAATATCAGGGGCTTGCTCGATGTTTGGTTTTCTTACTATGATTTCACGAGCTGATTCTGTTGGTGCAGGTCTTGCTTTATGTGATGTTGTTACGAGTGTATCTTCCAGATGAATGGGTTTTTCGGCGTCAGCGTCGGTTTCGAGATTGATTTCGATGGTAAAATCCCCTATACGGATGCAGTCGCCGGTTTTGATTTCAGCCTTGTGGATTGCCTTATCATTTAGATACGTTTTGTTGGCCGAATCCAGGTCTTCGACCAACCATTTTCCTTCCTGGGTCGTAAATATCGCAGCGTGCTGTCTCGATACCGCTCTGTCGGGCAAAAGTACCTGACTGTGAGCATGTCTGCCGATATAGACAGGGCCCCTGTCGAATCGAAACTCGTTAACGGTTTGACCATTTCGCTTTACAACCAAACGCATCTGCTTTTCTCCCTGCATATTGGCTCTAAAGATCTATGTATAATTATCCACAATCCGGCACAATTTGTCAACTAAAAACAATTGCTGCTGGAGAACTTTCTCGCCAATAGAGTGCATTACCGCGACCGATTGTGTTATAATTGTGGCAGACAAGCTCAGTGGTGGTGCTTCAGTTCTGAATCGGAAATGTCGGTTTTGGAAGAACCTTCTTCGCTTGTACCTTCGGGTATGCAAGTGCAGGCAAAAGACAAAGAAAAGCATCATGTGCAAACGAAAAGGATTTACCTTAATAGAGCTTTTGGTGGTCATTGCCATAACTGTGTTATTGATGGCGATATTGCTGCCCACGCTCCAGCGGGTCAAAAGACAGGCTAAAGCGACTAAATGTCAATCGAACCTGCACCAATGGGGCCTTACATTTGCGACGTTTTCTGTTGATACAGGGAGCCCGAAACCCATCTGATGCACCTTGGGGAGGCTGGTGGTGGCCCTGGATGCAGGGAGAGACGCCCAAGTGGGGCACTTACTACGGCGACTTTAATGATCTGTCCCTGTGTCCTATGGCCACGAAGCTCGGGCGCTCCGACCCTCCTTATGAATCTGTAGAGTGGCCGGGCAGCAAGTTTTCTGCCTGGGTAAATAACGGGCGCCCTTCCTGGGGGCCTTTGCCGGCAGCTATGGCGCCAACGCCTGGCTTTGGTATTTGTTCATCCGTCCCCTCCCTACCAGCTCGACTATCGGTACCAAGGCCTGGAGGGCCTGGTCTGCCAAGGGTGCATCAAGTGTGCCCGTGTTTTTCGATAGCATCCACGCTGGGGCCAGCTTGGACACCAGCTATGACCCACCCCCTCAGTATGACGATATGTACACGCCGGATGAGCTTGAGTGGCCGGCGTGTACTGTCTGCATCAACCGGCATGATGGAGGTACAAACAGTCTTTTCATGGATTGGTCTGTCAGAAAGGTCGGGCTCAAAGAATTGTGGACCTTCAAGTGGCATCGCCAGTTCGACACCGCAGGCCCCTGGACCAAAGCCGGCGGCGCTATAGCCGAGGATTGGCCACAATGGATGAGAAAGTTTAAAGACTACTGAAAACTGCCAGCTTCATCCCGCACATCGGATGAGCGGGATTCATTGCAACTCGGCCAAAGTTATTACTTTTCCGGCGCTGATGTTTATGTAATTGCTGCCGAAATGTTTTTCAAATAGGCTTCTTGCCTTGTGGCCTGAGCAGTGACAGGGGCCGACGTACTGCACGTGCCACTGCTTAAAAGTTGAGATGATTTTTTCTATCCTGCCTTTGGTTGCCCATTCCAGATGGAAGCCGCCCATTACCAGAAAGATGTCGTCTTCCATTAGGTCTTTTACTGTATTTATGATATTTACAATACCCGGGTGTGCACAGCCGATTATTACGACCAGGCCCTTGTCCGTCCGGATAATTAAGGACTGCTCTTTTATCCATTTTCCAAGCTGGCCTGTGGAATAGACATTTTCACAAATTTGCTCAGACTCCTTGACCTCAGTTATTTTTGCTCCTGAGTTTCGCACGTTATCTTTGAACTTTTTTGGAAAGACAGAAGGCAGATAGACAGTAACATTGGGATTCTTTTCGAGAAAGCTGCTCAGTCCGCCGGTATGGTCGCCGTGAATATGAGAGAGAACCACCATATCTACGTTGGCAGGCTCTATTGCTAATTTTTGCATATTATCGAGCAGCGAATTCGCCTTGGACGGACCGGTATCGAAGAGAATCGTTCTCCCGGCCCCAGCCCCCGTGCTTTCTGCGAAAGCAGAAACGGGGGCAAGACGGGCCTGCGGGTCGGTTCCGGTTATGAATGCGGCAAACCCCCATTCGGTTTCCAGCCCCTGCTCGCAGGGGTTGTTGTCATGAGTAACGGTAATGCTTATCTTGTATCCTGTATCTGCCATTTTTGCCTTCAGAACATAAGCAGCGACAGTTACTACTCTGCGAAGTCGCTACGCAGCACGAGTCGCAAACTGTCCCTGCTTCACCGCTTTGGATCGAATACTAATTATAACTGTTCCTTTGCTTTGCTCAAGGTGATAGCTATGGAACATTCCGAAAATCGGTGTAGTTTTCACTTGACTTTTTTACCCCAATCAAGTACACTATCATATACAGGGACGGAGTGGTGAGGGGACGTCCATCTATGTCCTCATAATGCACTTGCTCCACTCAATAAACCTTATCGGTAGGTTGCACAGGAGGTGCAGGCAATAAAAGTGTAAAATATGAATCTCAGAATAAAAGAAGGCTTGAATCCTTCGTTGAAAGGAAATTTAAAGGAATAAGGTGGAGATACGATGAAGGCGAAACTATGTATCTTGGTTGTGCTTCTACTATTAGGGGCTACTCCTGCTCTTGCTGATGTCTTGACGAAGACCTACACGTTCGATCCGCTCGCGAAGTCCCTGCCTACCTGGGGTAATGACGCAGATTTGATATCTCAGATAGGTTACAATCAGGCTTGGTTTGGCTTCGACATTTCGAGCATACCTGATGAAGAACAGATTATATCAGCATCTTTCACGGCCTATATGATAGATTTTCTCGGCGACTCAAGAAGAACGCTATGGTACGACCCATCCGACAGTTGGATTGCCAGTTGGATTGCTGCAGGGAATGACTTCAGGAGTGATTCTGAGACCAAAATGCTAAGCGAACAGGTAGGTATGATCAGGTACGACGGTGACGATTGGACCTGGATAACATTTGATATAGATATAAGCAAACACGATTGGTCAAATGATGTGGCTGACAACTATGTTACTCTGATGCTTACAGGCCCTCCAAATTATACTCATGCCAGTGGAGCAGTTGATTTTAGAGGTGCTGTTTTGGAACTGGTAACTAATGCCGCTTCCACTCCCGGCGACATAGACATAGACGATAACGGCAATTTGCTCAATCTCGGACCTGAAGAGCTCGTTCAAGCCAACGGCGTTGATATCAAGGTACCCGGCTACTCCGTGCCGTCCTTCGTTGACTGGAACAACGATAAACTGAATGACCTTGTCATCGGCGAAGGTGGCGGCTCTGGAGATGCAAAAGTCCGGGTGTACCTTAATGTGGGAACCGAACCCAGTCCGCAGTTCTCGGATTACTTCTACGCCCAATCCAACGGTTCTGATTTGACTTGTCCGGCGTCCGGCTGTCTGGGTTGCTTCCCAAGGGTGGAATATTGGGATGCGGACCAGCGCAAGGACCTGCTTGTGGGACAGGCCGATGGGACCGTCAAAATCTTTCTGAACATTAACACCGATGAAAACCCGACGTTCGATGGTGGAACGTTTCTCCAGGTTGGGCTGCCCGGCTCAAAGACAAATATCAACGTCGGAGCCCGAGCGACCCCCTGCCTTGTGGATTGGAACAACGATAGCAGGAAGGACCTGGTCGCTGGGGCCTATGACGGCAGGATACATATCTTTATCAATGAGGGGACCGACACCGAGCCGGACTTTATTGTCGAAACCTTCGCACAGGCAAACGGCTCAGATCTGGCTGTCCCCGGCAAACGCGCAAGTCCCATAGTTATCGACCTGGATATGGATGACCGAAAAGACATTCTTGCCGGCAACACGGACGGCCTACTGCTGTTCTATCGAAATATCGGTACCGACGCCGAGCCGATTTTTTCGGATTACAAGCTCGTTGAGTCCAATGGTGTTCCGATTGACCTTCCTGGCTCGCCGCGCTCCAGGCCGTTCCTCTGCTACTGGACCGGAGACGGCCACTTCGGCCCGATAGACGCCGACCCCGATGTGCTCATTGGGGCCGGTGACGGAAAGGTGCATCTGTACCGGGGCATACCGGAAATCGGTGATATGGACGGCAGCGGTAATGTGGATATCACAGATTTTACCCTATTCGCTGCTTATTGGCTCCAAAAAGATTATGAAGCTGACCTTACCGGTGATGGGCAAGTGGACAACGATGATTTGTACCGCTTTATGGAGATCTGGCTGTTAGCTCTCGAAGAGCAGTCCCAAAACTAATATCAGATAGGCTTCTGCAAAATTGAGGTTAGGCATATATTATTTAAGGAAATCTGTTTTTTGATTTTCTTAAATAATCACCTAACTGCTTATTACACAATAACTTATTGTTTGAAAAGAAAAAATCAAAAGCTTGTCCTCACGAAAGTGGGGAACGATTTTTTCTTTTCAAAGTATGCCTAACCTCAATTTTGCATAACACATTAATACCAGATAGAAAGGAGTGTAGCCGTAGGTTCACTGTTTTACCGTACAGGGCGTTAGATCCAGAAGCCAGTTTTCAGAGAATATATCCAGGTCCTCGAAATTCACGCCGCCATTACCATTCAGGTCGGCCAAATCAGGTGTACCACGTTGCAGGGTTCCCGCCTTGCGGGGTCCCAGCCACTGGCTCGCAAAAAAAGCAAAGTCAATAAAATTAACCTGGCCGTTACTGTCAAAATCGCGGAGCACGCCGCAGTCGAGCGGAAATGCTATCTCGTCAATCCAGGCGGCGTCCGAGCCGGTGGATATGGAACCATCTTTTGAATACGCCCACTCAAAAATTCTTGTCCCCGCTGTCACAGGGAACGATACATGCTCCCAATCCGTTGTGCCCGACCACCTGCCTTTTCTCACTCCATCGATGTAAAATTCCAAATAGTCACAAGCTAATTCAGAAGAGACTTTGTGATAGAATGTGATATCTCCGGCTATGCAATCGAGTCTCACCCACAGAGTAGTGCTTTCATCGTGGTTAATACTGCCGGCTTGGGCGCTATAGGCTCCGGAATATTTCTCATCGGTTGTAATGGTCCAATTGCCGTCGCCGGAGTGTGACCAGGGAAGTTTAGTGAAATCGTCCGTTTCAAAGTCCTCCGTAGAGTAGTATAAAGCAGGAGCAGGCCGAGCAGGGTCGGCAGGAGGGACGGACGCCTCCTCACCCACAAAATCGATTCCCCATTTATTCCCGGATACGCGAGTAGAATTTTCGGATTTTCTTGTACTTACACCCTGCGATGTAAAATTGTACCCGGACTTCGCTACACTGACAATATACGCCGTGTATGAGCCGACCTTCACCAGGGCGTAGATACCCCTGTTGTTTGTTACCGCGGTATAGGGGCCGCTGCCACCTTCTGCAGTTACCGTGGCATCGCTGATAGGGTTACCTGATGTATCGGTTACCCGCCCGCTGATTATCTCGCCTGAACCGGAAGGGAAAATATTATAAATGCATCCGTTAACAATGTCATAGTATTCCGCACGAGAGCTATCAACATTGGGCAGGTTGTACCATATATCGTAACTGCCGGACCAGCCCATATTAAGATGATGATAGAGTGCCGAGAAGTCATAACCGTATCCGTCGGCTACAACGGCATGTCCCGAATCGGTCTCCTCTCTCTTTATGCCGAGGATTACAGGATAGCCGGCATCGAGGTTGGTGTTGACCATATTATTTAGCACACTACTACCAATATTGCCGATACTGTCAGAGGCACGGATGGCGTTCTTATACATGAAGGTATCCTGCAGCGCGTCCCTCGCATCGTGCAGGTTGGATGCCGAGCTGTTCTCGGAGAATTCCGTCTGGGCGGCAACAGCGGCATCATAGCAAAGTGCTCCAATGGCCTGTCTTTGTTCTAACGTTGTGCTGCAGCCGGGCTCAATCTCCATCAGGGACCATTTGTACGGTCCGCCATTGCCGTCACCGCCACGCGTATATACATATTCCGATATACCATCGACTTTAATCTGAAACTGTTTTCGGCCAATCTCCATACTCGCAGTCGGGTACTCGTGGTACCGCATCAGCTGGGCCATCGCCGTCGCTGTACATCCGCAGTAATAGTTATTGGGTGTGTAATAGTTATAGCCGTTCTTGCCGCAGATATCACTCTGGCCCCATTTGCTTTTCACAAACGGGTCCACTCGAACATCGGGAATCGAACTCAGCCCCATTAAGGCAAAGCCATTTTCGGAAGCCTCCGCAAGGCTGATAAGGTGTCTCCACTTGCTTCGAGGGTAATTGGTTAATTGGTGAGCAGTTAATTGGTTAATTGAGAAATTAGACTTGCTCTGCTCACCACTCACCACTGACCAATCACCACTCACCAGTGAGGTATTCCGAACTGCCGTAATTCGCCCGTTAAGGTCGTTGTTTACCAAGGCCCCTAATGGACTCTCAAGTGATGGTTCGAAAGTTCCGTCATCGGCGAACGCGATAATCGGCTCAACCAAATCGTCCGCCGAGACAATCACAAAACCATTTGGCTGTAAATAGACAACGTAATAAACCGGCTGGTCATTATCATCGATGAAGGTCTCGATCTTTATTATCTGTCGGCCAAGGGCCGTACCAAGTGGTCGAGCATTGGTCTTGAGCCAACCTGCCACCACCTTTTCAGCCTCGTCCGCCGCCCTCGGCCGCGCCCACAGACTGCTGCAGCACAGTTGCAACACCATCAGAACAACCATTAGAAGCATGGTTGTGCGTTTCATTGTTTATCCTCAAAAAGTCCTAATATTTTCAGCACGCCTAAGGTACAGCGATACCACCGCTCTATACCAAGAGTAGTGGATATTCAGGTAAACTGAATTGCATACCCTTTATTCTCCATACTGCCTGCCCTATATTATTACACATTATTACATCAGACAGTCAAGAAATTTCACTCGAAATGCCGGATATGGATAAGTGCTGTGAAATAGACCTCACGGATTTGGCCGGATTCACCGTTTAGTTATTCAGAAATGAATTTCAGATAATAAGAACGCAGGCCTCGATTTACTCAAGGCCTGCGCCTTCTGTCCTCTGCCCTAACGCGCCAGTTCCGCAATCTCTTCTGCGTTCAGCGCCCGGTCGTAGATACGAACGTCGTCAATCAGGCCGGTGAAGAAGCTGGTTGCGTCAAGGGTCTTGCCGACACCAAAGTACAGGCCTCCATTCGAACCTACGCCGCCGACAAAATCGGTATCTTTGGCGACCTCTGCTCCATCCACATACAGGCATCTTTTCAGCTCATCGAAATCATAAACAAGGCCGATATGATGCCACTGGACATCGGTGATTACGGATTCAGATACTAATGGATCAAACGGCGGATGCATCAACCTGGTGATGAGTCTGCCGTATGATGAGTCCGCCCAAAGCCATGCCGCCCCGCTGCCGGTACCATCCGTCTGAGATATAATCACCTGTCCCGGGGCACCGCCTCTAATCCAGGCAAACGCGCTGAATGACCCCTTTGCCGGGTCTAAGATAAGGGGCGTGCTGACATAATCATCGACCCCGTCGAATAGTAGTGCGCCGCCTATGATACCGCCGGTGGGATACCAGGCTGGATTGCCATAGAGCGTCCCATCATTTTTACCGATGCTGTCGTGGGCAATGCTGCCTTCTGTCTCATCCAGCATCCAGTGCGCAACCGGTTGAAACTCTTTCAGCAAGTATTCCGACAAAAGATTCAAGTCTTTCATATCCACTATACCGTCGCCAAAAGGTAGTGGAGCAATATCACAGGATGGTTCATCCTGACCCCAGTATTGAGCGAGCTTGCGGAAATCTTTGAAGTCCACTTTACCATCGCCGTTAAGGTCAACGACCGGCAGGATTTTCACCTGCCACATGTCCACATCACCTGAACCGCCGGGGCGGTTGGAGTGGAAGGAGAGTGTAGAACCATCGGCCGAGATGTTCGGGCAAGTTTCGGCAGCCGAACTGTTGACAGTCGGCCCGAGATTTACCGGTTCCCCCCAGGGGTCGTCTGTCGTTTCCCGGGTCGCGACCCATATATCGTCCCCCCCCGAACCCCCGGACCGCACGGAGGTGAAGAAGAGTGATAGGCCGTCGGCCGAGAGTGATGGAAACCAATCCCAAACCGAACTGTTGACCGTCGGCCCCAGATTCACCGGTTCTCCCCAGGGGTCATCTGTCGTTGCCCGTGTTGAGACGTATATGTCGTTACCCCCATACCCGCCTGACCGATTGGATTCGAAAAAGAGCGACAGGCCGTCGGCTGAGATGTATGGACCCCCATCGTCAGCCGAACTGTTGACCGTCGGCCCCAGATTCACCGGTTCTCCCCAGGGCTCGGATATGCTCGCCCGTGTCGTGACCCATATGTCCAATGCCCCTGACCCGCCAGGCCGATTAGAGAAAATGTAGAGCGACAGGCCGTCGGCCGAGATACCATTGTTAGCATCAAGAGAGGAACTGTTGACCGTTGGCCCCAGATTCACTGGCTCTCCCCATGGGTCTTGTATCGTTTCCCGTGTCGCTACCCATATGTCGAAACTACCCGACCCGCCGGGCCGGTTCGAGGTAAAGTAGAGCTCCAGGCCATCGGCCGATATGATTGGGCCACCGTCGAAAGCCGAACTATTGACGGCTGGCCCAAGATTAATGGGAGTGCCGAAGATGAAGTCAGCCTTGGCCACATAAGCGTTGGTCAGGACTACGCAGGCTAATACCGCAAGAAGCAGCATTGCCCCGGCCCAGCGTGGGCGTGAGGTCTTTTTGTAATCAGCAATCATCTTAATTCTCCTTTCTATTTGACATGTATCTTCTAATATGCCCGCCACCGAGGGCAGGTAACGCACCTGAGAGAAATTCTCCAAGAGATTAACAATAGTCCGGCCATATTCGGGCGATTCATCTGCCTCTATCATCGAGATCGCCAATCTATCGCAGGCAAGCTCGCGGTCCGCCCGCATCCGCCTGAAAGCAAACCACATCAGCGGGTTAAACCAGTGCACAACTTGCAGCAGCGCCATCAGCCAGCCAAAATAGATATCACGCTGTCTAAGATGGGCCAATTCGTGGATAAAAACGTAGCGCAGCTCTTCAAGGTCGTAGGTTTCGAGCATACCCTGAGGCAATAGCAGCCGGGGCCGAACAAAACCAAAAAGGGCGGGGCTTTTTATTCTATCACTTACAACCACACCTATAATTGTCTGGACACCCATCTCCATCTTGCAGTCTTCTAACAATTCGAGAAGCTTCTGGTCAGTAATCGGCCTCTCGCGCTTCACCGTCAGCCACAGACTTATGTTTCGCATACAAACGTAACCGGCCATAACCAGAACTCCGACCAGCCAGAGCAGAGGCAGCATACGTACAAATCCAACAAAGACAGCTTTAGAGTCGGTTTCCGGTTGTGTCTCCTGGGCCTCTGCAGATTCGGCGTATAAATAACGGCCCATATAACGATCATTCTGAGGTTCCGAGATGGCCTCTATTATCCGTCCCTGCTGTATTGATTTTGGAACTAAGTTGAATACACTTATTTTGCTCTGGGGCAGCCAGGGCATTGCCAAGCGTATCAATAACAGCAGCCAAATAAGGTAGTGCCAGCGAATAGGCAGCTTTCGCCGCAGCACTACCTGGATCAGGATAATTAAAACAATCAGCACGCTGCCTTGTATGCTCACCCACAATAGCCAATCAAAGAATTTTAATAACTGCGAATTCAAGGCCTCCATTTTTCAGTCCCTTCTTTATTGTGATTACTTCTTTTTCTTTTTACCTTTATCAGTGGCCTTTTTGAGGATTTCTCTTAGCCTGGCGATTCTTTCCGGGGATAGATTTTCCTCTTCTACAAAAGCCGCTAACATCGGCTCAATAGAACCGCCGCCGAGTCGCTTAAGAAACGACCTGGCCTCAGCCCTGACGCATTCGCCCTCTGTAACTAATGGGAAGTAGTGGTACTGTCTGCCCTTTTTCTCAAAACCCACGGCCTTTTTCTGCACCAGTCGATTAATCAGCGTCCTTATAGTCTCTCGCTTCCACGGGGTCTTTCCGGACAGGTTCTTAACAATATCGTTGGCGGTCGCCGGCGAAGTGCCCCACAAAACTTTCATAACTTCCCACTCGGCATCTGAGATTTTAGGGGTCTTTTTCATATTAGCCTCCATACTATTACATCTGTAACATTTACAATTGTTACATACGTAACACATAATGTCAATAAAAAAATAAACTTTTTTTTATTTTTTTTCGGACGTACCTTGTTTTGTGCTTCTGTGGAGTATTTTTCGTTAGCAATGTCCAGTTTTTTACCTATAATTGGAATTTCGCAAGCAATTTTCGGCCTAAATGGAAATCTGTTAAACGCTTGCTCTGTTGAAAAGCCACAAAAGCTGTCATTCTGAACGGAGCGCAGCGGAGTGAAGAATCTCTTTATGGCTCAAGAAATGAGATTCTTCGGCCCTTCGGCTTCGCTCAGGGCAAGCTTTCTTTCGCCTCAGAATGACAGTCCACGTTTTCAATAGAGCATTAAATGCTCAATGAGGATCATTACCAGAAGTTCATTTGATTCTCTTAATACGAAAGGGCTGATAATGTCCAAAAATATCCTATTAAATATAGCGCTGATTATTTTGCTCCCTGCCTTCGTCTGCCCCGTTAATGCAGATGTCCGCGCTGTCAAACTGCCGGGCACCGAAGTGAAAAACGATTTCTACGTAGGCAACCGCCCGCCTTTGCTGCCAAGCCCTTTTGTTAAGCTGCCGATTGGTGCGATTAAACCGGCCGGCTGGGTCCGCAGACAGCTCGAACTCCAGGCGGATGGGTTCCACGGACATCTGACCGAGATCAGCGATTTCCTCAAGAAAGAAAAAAATGCGTGGCTTAACCCCGATGGCGAAGGGCTGCACGGCTGGGAAGAGCCGGTTTACTGGCTCAAGGGATTCAGCAACTGCGGCTACATCCTCGGCAATGAGCGAATGATAACTGAATCCAAAATATGGATCGAGGCGGCGCTTCGAAGTCAGAAGGCCGACGGATGGTTCGGCCCCGACAAGGGCAGAAAAGGCGCGGCGACACGCCTCCAGGGACGTGAAGACCTCTGGCCCAATATGATAATGCTCTTCTGCCTGCAAAACTACTACGAGTTCACTAATGATGAGCGGGTCATCGAGCTGATGACCAACTATATGAAGTATCTCACAACTGTGCCGGAAGAGCGGTTCTTAGTGGGTTATTGGCCCCGGATGCGGGGAGGCGATCTGCTCTACAGCGTATATTGGCTATACAACCGGACCGGAGATGAATTTCTGCTGGACTTGGCCAGGAAAGTCCACCGGCGCACGGCTGAATGGGAGAAGGATGTAATCAACTGGCACAACGTGAATATGTCGCAGGGATTCGGTCAGCCGGCCACGTTCTATATGCAGTCGAAGGACCCGAATCATCTCTTGGCCGCCGAGCGTAACTGGCGCAAGATCCGGGATATGTACGGCCAGGTGCCGGGTGGGATGTTCGGCGGCGATGAGAACTGCCGGCCCGGCTTTACCGGCCCCAGGCAGGCGGTGGAGACCTGCGGCATGGTCGAGATGATGCTCTCACACGAGATTCTGCTTACGATTACCGGTAACGCAAAATGGGCGGATCGATGTGAGGATGTGGCGTTCAACTCGCTGCCCGCGGCATTTACGCCTGACCTCAAGGCGCTGCATTATCTTACCGCTCCGAATATGATATTGTGCGACCGTCACAACAAATCCCCGGGCCTGCAAAACCGCGGGCCTATGCTGCTGTTCAATCCGCATATTCACCGCTGCTGTCAGCATAATACGGGCCACGGCTGGCCTTATTACGCCGAACACCTCTGGATGGCCACCGGCGGCAACGGCTTGGCCGCCGTGCTATATGCACCTTCTCAGGTTACGGCAAAAGTCGGCGACGGCACTAAGGTTACAATCACAGAGAAGACACGCTACCCATTCGACGAGAGCATCCAGCTAACAGTCACAACCGGCAAGCCGGTCAGCTTTCCGCTTTATCTACGCATACCAGGCTGGTGCGAAAATCCAAAGCTGATAATCAACGGCAAAAAAGCAGCGGTCAAAGCCCGTCCCGGAGCATATATCCTAATTGACCGCAAGTGGATGGACGGCGACAGGGTAAGTCTTAGTCTGCCCATGAAAATTACACTGACGAAGTGGACGAAAAATAAAAACAGCGTCTCGGTCAACCGCGGACCATTAACCTACTCATTGAAGATTGGCGAAAAGTACGTAAGGGCCGGAGGCACCGACAAATGGCCCGCCTGGGAAATACATCCGACTACCCCGTGGAATTATGGGCTCTTGTTGAACGAAAAGGACCCGACCTCATCGTTCCGGGCCGTGTACAAGGCCTGGCCCGATGACGACCAGCCTTTCGAGGCTATTGCTGCTCCAATTGAATTGCGTGTTAAAGCTAAGAAGATTCCAGCCTGGCAGAAAGACCACCTCGGCCTGGTCGGCAAGCTCCAGCCAAGTCCTGTCAAATCCAACGAGCTGACCGAAACCGTAACGCTGGTCCCCATGGGCTGTGCCCGGTTACGGATTTCTGCGTTCCCGACCATCGGCACCGGCCCCGATGCCCACCAGTGGGAGCCACCACCGAAATCGCTGCCCGCTACCGCCTCGCACTGCTGGGATGGCGACACAGCTGCTGCGCTCAGTGACAAGTTGCTGCCTAAGAATTCAAACGACTACAGCATTCCGCGTTTCACGTGGTGGGACCACAAAGGCACAACCGAATGGGTGCAGTACGATTTCGAGCAGCCGAGAAAAGTCTCCGGCATATCGGTTTACTGGTTCGACGATACGGGCAGAGGAGGATGTCGAACTCCGAAATCCTGGCGAGTGTTATATAAGGACGCTGACCGGTGGAAGCAAGTATCAAACACCGGCGACTATGGTTTGGAAAAAGATAAGTTCAATAATGTTAAATTCGCCACGGTGCAGACAAGCTCGCTGCGCCTGGAGGCACGATTGCAGCTAAACTTTTCCGCCGGTGTTCTCGAATGGCGTATTGACACAGAAAAACAAGAACAATAGAATGCGTCTCTTTTTGTAGCGATTAAAGTATCGTGTAAAAGTATTATCGGGTAATCAGAAAACTCTATAACTCACTTATTTAAGAAAAAGAAAGCAGTGTCGACATTATGGAATACAGCGAAGAAGAGCTCTTGGCGAGAGCAAGAAAACCATTGGAAATAGCTTCAGAGCTTCATTCATATTACAAAGGCAAGATAGCCGTAACGCCCAAGTGCCGCGTGAAAGACTTGCATGATTTTGACGTATGGTACACCCCCGGCGTCTCATCTGCGTGCAGAGACATTGTTCAAAATCCCGAAATGGTTTACGAGCTGACCAGTAAATGGAACACCGTTGCCGTTGTTACTGACGGCACCAGAGTATTAGGCCTTGGAGACATCGGACCCCAGGCGGCCCTTCCCGTTATGGAGGGTAAGGCTTTAATCTACAAATATCTCGGCGGCGTTGATGCATTTCCAATATGCCTTGACACTAAAGACCCCGATAAGTTTATAGAGACTGTCCTGTTATTACACCCTTCTTTCGGAGGGATTAATCTTGAAGATATTGCTCACCCCAAGTGCTTTTACATACTCGACAGATTGAGAAAGGAAAGCCCGATACCGGTATGGCACGACGACCAGCAGGGGACCGCAACGGTCACCCTTGCCGGCCTGGTTAATGCCTTGAAAGTAGTTGGTAAGAATATTGAGGATGTTAAAATCGTTTTTATGGGGGCGGGCGCATCAAATATAAGGATTTCGGACCTTATTTTTCAGGCCGGGGCCGATGCAAAAAAATGTATTATGTATGACAGCAAAGGCCCACTTCACAAGAATCGCTCTGACATAAGGGACAATCCATCTCTAAAGGAAAAATTAAATATTTGCCGGATTACAAATGAGCTTGGCTTCGAGGGTCCAATCGCCGAGGCCCTTCAGGGGGCGGATGTGTTGATTGCCCTTTCAAAACCCGGGCCGAACTCTGTTAAAGACCAGTGGATTTCAAAAATGGCGAAAGACTCTATTGTCTTTGTATGCGCCAATCCGGTGCCCGAAATATGGCCTTGGGAGGCAAAAAAAGCAGGTGCGAGAATCGTCGCAACCGGACGCAGTGATTTCCCGAACCAGGTAAATAATTCCCTCGGCTTCCCCGGCATCTTCAGAGGGACTCTTGACGTAAGGGCCAAAACAATAACCGACGAAATGTGTATCGAAGCGGCAATGGAATTGGCAAGGACCGCTGAAGACAAGGGGCTAAGTGAAGACTACATAATTCCCTCAATGGACGAATGGGAAGTGTTTCCGCGCGAGGCCGCTGCCGTCGGCTCTAAGGCCGTCGAGCAGGGAATAGCCGAAAAAGTTATGACACGGGAAGAGTTGTACAAAACAGCCGAATCAATCATAAAAAAGGCAAGAGACGAAACTAAAATGCTGATGGAACAGGGATTCATAAAGGACCCGGACAAAGAATCTTAAACCCACATTTCCCATATAAAAGTGGCGCATTGAATATGGATTTGATAGTATAGGGCTTATGGATGCTGTAAAAAGACTTTGGATTATTGTAATCCGAGGAAGATTTTGATATTATTTCAGAATTGGAAGGCTTGGTTACGTAGCC
>JBDRTM010000010.1:0-5221 GCA_043824065.1 Planctomycetota bacterium
TTCCTCTTTTCGATTGCTAATTCTGTGCTATTGCTATGTACGTCGGCTCCGATATAATATGTAGTCATAGAGGGCTCCTTTCGTATAAGGGTTATCATTTACCGAATTATACTTGAGGATGCCCTCTCTTCATATCTTCACGGATTTACACGGATTCACACTGATATTTCAATAGTAAGTAACCGCGGATTAGCACGGATACCCGCTTTCGCTGGCACGGATTTACACGGATTTAACGGATACCCTCTAATCCACAATGGTACAGTTTTTGGGGGTCATTCCAGTGTACGAGACGGAATGATTGTGGTCCAGGGCCGGCGGAGTCATCTGTATTATGTGGACTCACTATAAAAGATATGTTCTCGCCGAGACCCGATGGCAGCAAACCAATTCAGCGCCGGAGAGTTTCCCGTTAAGAGTATTTGGGAACCGGGGGTAATATCGGATTGATCCCTTGATAGGCGGGCCTTTTGGCGTTAGCGAATTCTTAGAAAAAGTGCTGAGGTATGCATAATTCGAGGGATTTTCCTTGACGGGAAGGCAGCTAATTTGGTATAAGTTAGAATGATGGAATCTTTGGATTTTGGTCTCCCCATGGGCTAAAGTCCTGTTTTTTCACTTGAATTAGCTTAGAAGGTACAGGGTCGTAATTAGAACTTTACACTTCGAGCTGAAAAACTTAACGTTTTAATTAACGGCCCATATTGGGATTTTGAAGGAAGGAGGTAGCGTCAAATCAAAAAAATTGTCCTGAACAGATGTGAACAATTTGCTATTTTTGATTTTCTATGTTTGTTGAAAGCAACGAGTGTTTTGGTGTGTGGCCAAAGCTCGGTTGTTTTTGCTTCTTTTTAAGGAGGACTATTATGTACAGGAAATTGATTTATTTGGTATCTTTTGTTTTGGTGCTCGGCTTAGTCAGCAACACCAATGGTCAACCTACCGGTGAGTTTCTGCTCGAGTGGTGGTTCGACATAGGGGGTGGCAATGCGGTGACCGATCTCATCAATAATCCAAACTATCCGGACAACCCTACCGGCAGCGCAATGCTGGATATTGTGGAGTTACCGCAAGGAACCAAGCCGGCAAATCTTTGGGAGGGTGACGTGGACAACTATGGAGCCCGGCTTCAAGGTTACATCTACCCGCCGGCCACCGGTGATTACACCTTCTGGATTACCGGCGACAACGGCAGCCAATTTTGGCTGAGCACAAATTTCGACTCATCCAATGTGGTTATGATGTGCGAAGTGCCCGGCACCCAGTGGACAGGAGCACGCGAATGGGACAAATTTCCCAATGACCAGAAATCGGCTCCCGTTACGCTCGAAGCCGGTCAAAAGTACTATGTCGATGTGTGGTTTAAGGAAGGCGGTGGTGGCGACGGCGTTGCTGTTGGATGGGGAGGCCCAGGAATTGGAGAAGGCCCCGAAGTCATCTCTGGCCAGTACATATCGCCTGTGACCGGACCGACCAATTTCATCGCCACTAATCCCAGTCCCTCTAATAGTACCATACTTGCCGATACTTGGGTGAGTCTTAGCTGGGACACGGGAGCTTATGCACTCTCGCATAATGTGTACTTCGCCGATAATTTTGACGATGTTGACGCCGATGCCGAGAGCGCATTCCGGGGCAACCAGCCCTCCACGTATTATGTTGTTGGCTTTCCCGGATTTCCTTACCCCGATGGCCTTACTATAGGGACGACCTACTACTGGCGGATTGACGAGGTCAATGATACGCACCCGGGAAGCCCGTGGAAAGGTAATATCTGGAGCTTTACGATTCCCCCAAAGAAGGCCTTCGGCCCAAGCCCCGCTGATAGTGCCGAGCTTGTAGACCCGAATGTCAAGCTTAGCTGGGAGATTGGCTTCGGCTCAAAGCTGCACTATATGTACTTCGGCGACAATTTTGACGAGGTGAACAATGCTGCTGGGGGTGCCCCTCTGGGATTTACAACCTATACTCCCGGCCCGCTTAAGCTGGCTAAGACCTACTACTGGCGTGTCGATGAGTTTGATATTATCGAGACGCATAAAGGCGACGTCTGGAGCTTTACTACTCAGGGCGGCGTCGCGGGCCCGAACCCGGCTAATGGCGCTGTGGATGTAACGCAGACACCGATTCTGACCTGGTCGCCGGGAGTCTATTCGGCTTCGCATCAGATATACTTCGCCGCAGATAAAGAGGCCGTACGCAATGCCGATACCGGTTCGCCTGAGTACAAAGGTGCCGGGGACCTTGGTTCCCAGAGTTCTGAACCCGGAAAACTCCAGTGGAATACCACCTACTATTGGCGTATTGACGAGGCCAATAACGCCAATCCCGACAGTCCCTGGACAGGCCCTGTCTGGAGCTTTACGACGGCCAACTTCCTTATCGTGGACGATTTTGAGGCCTACAATGACCTTGACCCCGCCGACCCCGATAGCAACAGGATATTTAACGTGTGGATAGACGGATACGACGACCCGACAAACGGTTCTTTAGTTGGTTACGACGCTCCTCCTTTTGCCGAGCAAACTATCGTTCACAGCGGCAGCCAGTCGATGCCATTATTCTACGACAATAGTGTTGGGTACTCTGAGGCGACTTTAACGCTGACTTATCCGCGTGACTGGACGGAGAATGGTGTTAGCACATTGACAATTTGGTTCAGAGGTGATTCGGCTAATGCTGCTGAGACATTGTATGTTGCCCTCAATGGCAGTGCGGTGGTCAATCACGATAATCCTAATGCAGCACATATAACTACATGGACACAATGGAATATAGACCTGCAGGCTTTTGCCGACCAGGGCGTAAACCTGGCCAATGTCAACACGATTGCCCTTGGTCTTGGCAACAGGAACAATCCAGTGGCTGGTGGTTCAGGTACGATGTACTTTGATGATATTCGGCTGTATCCCCCGCCGCAAGAACCGGCACCGTAAGATATGATTTAGCTGACAAGCGGATTTATGTCAATTGTACCTGCGGTTACACAAGTGCAGGCAATTCGGGGCTTATACTGATAGATTCGGTATGGGCCCCGTTTTAATTGACTTTTGGCTATTTATTATTTTGGGATTGCCTCGATGCAAAAACGTCAAATAAATTTGTTGGGGGGCATAAAATAATTCTCGAAAATAGTAACACAAAATCCCCCTAAAAGTATAGTTTATCCTTGACGAGAAAGTGTCTGATTTGGTATAAATAGAGTTGGTGAATATTATGTCCGCGTATGAGGGTATCTACG
Organism: Planctomycetota bacterium; assembly: GCA_043824065.1. Classification (GTDB taxonomy): domain Bacteria; phylum Planctomycetota; class Phycisphaerae; order Sedimentisphaerales; family Anaerobacaceae; genus NIOZ-UU13. The sequence goes on from JBDRTM010000010.1 coordinate 3,242, forward strand.
AATTTCGCCCCTCAAAGTCGCGGAATCATCGTAGTTTATCGAATAGTCGTTGTTATTGTGACCTTTTTTATAGGAGGATGTATCATGAGAGCTCGAGTAGTTTGGTTGACGGCATTTTTTTTGATAGGATTCATGGGATTCGGTCTGAGCCAGGGCCAGGAAGTTGTGAATCTGCTGCCCAACGGCGGCTTTGAAACCGGTGACATGTCGCCGTGGACTATATATGGCGGCAATACCTCGGAAGTGGTCACCGAATTGACCGGCGCAGCGGTTCCCGAAGATCCGATTGAGGGAACGTACGCATTGCACATTGTGGTTCCCGCAGCAGGTGTAAATTCCTGGAGCGTCGGCCTGCAGAATTCCGACCATGTTTTTGAAAATGGCAAGAAGTACACTGTTTCGGCCTTTCTCAAGAGCAAGTCGGGCGACCTCCAGATCCGTTTCAAGCCGGAGCTGGGAGTGGACCCGTGGACCGGCTACGGGGACCAGGTCTTCACCATGACCGAAGAATGGACGGAGTTCAGCGTGACGACCCCCGTCATGACCGCGGAGGTGAATCCGGCGGACATCACGTTCCACATATCTTTTACAGCCGGGGACTTCTGGATTGATGGCGCAAGATGGTACGAAGGCGACTATGTCGAACCTTATCTTGGAGATAAATCCTTGGCTTCGAAACCCGTCCCGGAGGATGGCGCCCTACATGCCGATACGTGGGTGAACCTTTCCTGGAAGCCGGGAGATTTTGCTCTCTCGCACGATGTGTACTTCGGCGATAATTTTGACGATGTGAACGACGGCGCCGCCGAGGCATTCCGAGGCAACCAGGCCTCGAATTATTTTGTTGCCGGCTTTCCCGGATTTCCCTATCCGGACGGCCTTATTCCAGGCACGACTTACTACTGGCGAATCGACGAGGTCAATGACCTGGATCCGAATAGTCCCTGGAAAGGCGATGTCTGGAGCTTTGGTATTCCACCCAAGACCGCCTATGCACCCGACCCGGCTGATGCTGCCGAGCAGGTAAACCCGGGTGTAACTCTGAGGTGGACGGAAGGTTTCGGTTCAAAATTACACACAGTATATTTCGGCGAGAATTTTGACGATGTCAACAATGCCGCTGGGGGTCTTCCTCAGGGAACATTGACCTATACTCCAGGCCCACTTAAATTGGCCAAGACTTACTACTGGCGTGTCGATGAGTTTGATATTATCGAGACGTATAAAGGCGATGTCTGGAGCTTTACTACCCAGGGTGCCGTCGGGAGCCCTGACCCGGCTAATGGCGCTGTGGATGTAAAGCAGACACAGATTATTACCTTCTCGCCGAGTGTCTTTGCTGCTTCGCACCAGTTATACTTTGGCACTGATAAAGATGCCGTGAAAAATGCCGATACAAGCTCACCGGAGTATAAAGGCACCAAGGCCCTTGGTGCTGAGAGCTATGACCCCGGAAAACTCGAGCTGGATGCCACCTACTATTGGCGTATTGATGAGGTCAATAACGCCAGTCCCGACAGTCCGTGGCCAGGCATCCTCTGGAGCTTTACGACAGCCGGCTTCCTTGTCGTGGACGATTTCGAGGACTACGATTCCGGGGACAACCAGATATGGTATTCGTGGAAAGACGGGCTTGGCTATGCCGCGCACGGTAATGAACCAGCCTATCCCGGTAACGGGACCGGCTCGGCTGTAGGTGACGAAAACACTGCTTCTTTTACCGAGGAAACTATCGTTCACGGAGGCAACCAATCGATGCCATTCTGGTACGACAACAGCATCCTCAAGTATTCAGAGGTGGAGAAGACGCTGACCTATCCGCGTGACTGGACCGAGGAAGGTGTAGGAGTACTGTCAACCTGGTTCAGAGGCGATGCGGATAATGCTGCTGAGCCGATGTATGTTGCTCTCAATGGCAGTGCGATCGTTACTAATGATAATCCAAATGCAGCACAGATAGATACTTGGACCCAATGGAAT
>JBDRTM010000011.1:0-2932 GCA_043824065.1 Planctomycetota bacterium
GTTCTCATTTGAGATACCGTTATCCATAGACACACATACGGATGACCACCTGTTGTTGGCTGGTGCCGACAATGGCTTGGTAGTCGAACAGTAAATTTATAGGGGCCCCATAGCGTTGTGTAAATATACCGCGCCAGGGTCTAAAAATTTGAAATGGGACAAAATTATGCAAGTACAAGGAAAAATCTTAGCTGTGGATGATGATCCTAACAATATCACAATTTTGAAGGAGCTATTAGATGATAACTACGATCTCAAAGGGGCCACGACAGGTGAGCAAGCTCTGGAGATTGCACAGGATTTCCAGCCCGACATCATTTTGGTCGATATTATGATGCCTGGTATGAACGGCCATGAGCTGTGTCGGCGGCTGCGAGAGCACTGTACGCTCAAGCATACGAAGATCATCATGGTCTCCGCCAGGGCGATGGTAACGGACCGGCTTGAAGGCTATAAGGCTGGAGCGGACGATTATATAACTAAACCCTTCGAGGGAGATGAATTCCTGGCAAAGGTACGCGTCTATCTGCACCTAAAACATGCCGAAGAAGTGGAACAGATGAGACATGAAGTTACTATTACAGTAATGGAAAATCTGAGAACTCCGGTAGTAGTTGCCAAGAACATCATTTCCATTGTTAGCACGAATATCTTCTCCGATGTTAACACGAATATTTACAGAAAAATTGATCCGAAGCTACGTCACCAGCTCGAAATAGCTAATGATTGTATGAAACATCTTGAGAAAACTATCAGCAACTTCATTGATATCTCAGAAATATATGCCGGCAAAGTGGAATTACAACCGACTCTTTTTAGTATGCAATCTGTGGTTTTAGAAGTAGTAAACCTGCTCAAGCTGAAGACGGCTTTGAAGTTGATCGACTTTAACATCGATATACCCGCTGAAGAGTTATTAGTCAATGCTGATCGCCAAAAGATTGTCAAAATATTTGGACATCTGATAGGCGACATAATCAGAGTTGCTCATGAAGATGACAGTATCTATATACGAGTGAAAAACCTGCGAGACAGAATTGGTGTGGATATTGAAGGCAACAGACGAGGCATAGAAATCAGCAAAATAAAGGAGCTATTCAACCGATCGATTCAGATTGAGAAATATGTTAGCTCAGGCAGACACAACACGGACTTTGAGTTAGCTGTGGCCAAGGGATTGGTTGAGCTTCACGGCGGTTGCATCTGGGCCGAGAACCGGCCGGAGGACGGCGTCGTGTTCTCATTTGAGATCCCGATAGCTGCGGAGACCAGAACCGAAACACAGCCGGCACTGAGTGGTGCTGCTGCTGACTCTGGAGTATGTGAGTAACTTGAGTTGGCACAAACTAAGTTAAAACATAAAATATAGAAAGGAACAGGCGTATGCAAGCAAAGAAGAAAATGTTGGCCGTCGATGATGACCCGAACAATACCACAATTATCGAGGAACTATTCAGTAATCACTACGATCTTAGGACAGCGGCAACAGGCGAGGAGGCCCTGAAGACCGCGCTGGATTTCCGGCCTGACATCATTTTGCTCGATATTATGTTGCCCGATATGGACGGCTACAAGGTGTGCCAACTGCTCCGAGAGCACCCCTCGCTATCGCATACAAAGATCATAATGGTCTCGGCCAAAGGAGATATAGAAGACCGAGTTAGAGGTTATAGAGTGGGTGCTAACGATTACATTACCAAGCCTTTCGAGGAAGAAAACATCCTGGAAAGTGTAGAGTACTTTCTGTAAACTCCGCTCCGGAATGCCTGGCCTACAACACTGCTCCCGTTAGGGCTTGTCCCTACCGAAAATTCGGCCCTTCTTTGTTAATAAGCACTTATGAAAAGATGGTCAAGATTTATTTCAACCTCATTTTAGTGAGGATTACTGAAGCTTTTCCATACGACATTGTACCGAAGTACTTAATTCGTGTCCAATCCCTGTCCATTATTTGAAATCAGCCATTTTTGTAACCCAAAAAGGCTGCGATGAATCCTCAAATCAGCAACGTCCATCTGAATTACCACGTGCTCCGTTCCAAAAAGCAATACCTGTCTTTGATTTTTGTGCTCGGATAGAGTTTATGGTAGGGACAGGCTAAAAATGACTTGACAGCACGTGTATTAAGTTGATATATTACAACGGCTTAAACATTGAAGCGCCTGTAGCTCAATTGGATAGAGCGTCGGTCTACGGAACCGAAGGTTGGGGGTTCGAGCCCTCCCAGGCGTGTTTTGTTTTTATCGGTGTCACTTAGTGCCATCCCCTCTCTTTTGCTGCTTAACTTCCCACCTTGTAAGCGTTTATACTCCCCGGCTTTCCCAGACTTCGTAGAAGATGAACGGACATCCGCTGCCAACTGATTACATTCAGAGTAAACTGTAGGTGTCAATTTAGGTGTCAACTGAGGTGTCAATTTTTTTGAGGCACCCTGAACCGACTTCGGGTGCCCCCCCCTGCCGCTAAAAGCGTACCCGTCTGGTGCCGTAAGGCGTGAAAATCAAAGTAGCGCCCGTCAACAACGTATGGAATATCCGCATCAGCCAGGTCAGCCATCAACATCTTTGAGGTTTTATCGGTAAGCTTCTTATAAGTACCACCGAAGGCTTTCACATTCGGAATTTTGCCTGAAAAAAACCTTTCAATTCTTCAGTGGTGTCCGGTCTAAGCCATTGCACTGCATCACGTTTATTCTTAGTGTAGGCCCCTGAAACATGGACTGTAGCTTCAGCTTCCTTAATATGAGTTGAAATAGAGGAAAAATTAGCTATGGGCCGAAGAGATTTCATAAAGACGTCAGTCGTCGCGGGGGCGTATGCGGTCCTCGGAAGGCCGTGGGTCGCCTCTGCTGAGGACCCGTCGGGTTTGAAATTGGGTTTGTTTTGGCTTTGTTTTTTTATAGCCCTTAGCCGCATTTTTCTTCATAATCCCT
>JBDRTM010000012.1:0-15207 GCA_043824065.1 Planctomycetota bacterium
TCGTCTGTCGTCTATCGTCTATCGTCTGTCAACTGTCCTCCGCCCTCTACATCTGTCGAGAACCCTCTACAAATCAGCTACTTTTTATGCAAAACAAACCCAATTTGCTGGATGCTCAAATGAACGTAAGTTCCATTGTAACAAAGGAATATGAAAATAAACACAATTGGACACTTAGTGAAAACAAACCCAATTCAAACCCAATCAAACCCAATTTAAAAAGAGCTAAAATGAATGTAAACTCACTTATAACAAAGAATTACAGAAAAAAAGATGATTTTTCAGTCCGAATAAACAAACCCAATTTCCGAAATGGCCAAAATGAACGTAAACTCACTTATAACAAAGGATTACAGAAAAAACGATGTTTTCGCAGACCAAAAAACAAACCCAAACAAACCCAATTTCCGAAAGGCCAAAATGAACTTAAAATCGATTGCCAAAAAATCTGGCCACACCTTTATTTTCTCCGGCTTGATTATTGCCCAGCACCAATTGGCTTCCGGATACGAATATTTCTCTCTCAATTGATTTTAATATTTATCTCAGAAACAATTGGTGCTGGGTGGGGATTTAGGTTATATTATCAAGCCTGGATTTGTAAGAGAGGTAAAAACAATGAGTGAACGGGCAGAAATAGAATTATTCGATAATCCCCGTCCTGAGCGTGACTATTGTATAACAATCAAATGCCCTGAGTTTACGAGCCTCTGCCCTCGAACAAGCCAGCCGGATTTTGGTGAAATTGTTATCGAATATTGTCCAGACAAATTGTGTATTGAGCTAAAAAGCCTTAAATTTTATTTGCACAGCTACCGCAATAAGGGTATTTTTTACGAGGCTCTGACAAATGATATATTAGATGATTTGAAAGGTGTATGCAAACCACGCTGGATGAAGATTACCTCTCGATTTACACCTCGCGGCGGTATAACTACCGGGGTGGTTGCAGAATATAAGGCAGAGAATGGTTCGACAGGCCCACCATCTTGAGCAGTGGTTCGACAGGCTCACCATCCTGAGCGAAGTCGAAGGAAGTCGAAGGAATGAGTAACTCAGACTTGCTGACTTCTTCACGCCGGTCAGAAGCGTGCGTATCCGCAAAGCTTAGGACTTGGAGGTGTAAAGAAGCTGGCTTAACGGTATCGAAGCTGGTATCGCAGCTGGAGACTGGAAGCCGGAGTCTGGATAAAAACGACCCGCCACTGGCGGGTTTTGTTCGGAACCCAGCGTTGCTGGGTCGAGTTTCCAAGACGAGCATCGATACGAGCATCGACAACCTTAATCGAAAAGTAGAGGTGCTAAAATGGCAATAATATTTCACTGTGAGTATTGCGGCAAAAAGATAGAAGCCGCTGATAGTGCCGGTGGCAAATGGGGCAAATGCCCGGCGTGCCATAACAAACTTTACGTTCCCAGTTCACACTCCGGCGAAGGGCTAAAACTTGCACCGATAGATGTAACTGCCGAGGAAAGAGAAAAACAGCTGATGGCCGAGACACACAAGCTTACTCAAGACATATTGAAGGAAAGAGAGGTTCCGGAAGGGACGCCTGAGACGATTGGGCCAATTGAGACGGCTGGGCCGGTATTGGATATGAGTGAGAGAGAGCTGATGAAATACATAATTATGTATCTGAGACTAATGGCTGACAATGAATTATACGAAGCCCATAGAATTGTGGGCCTGATAGCCCCTCATAGTGTCCAGGCGGTGAAGATTCTCGACAAAATAGCACTTAGTGAAATGCCTGAGCCGGAGTTGGCTGATATTTCCCAGCTCGCGCTTTCCGGTTCGATAAGGGCACTCCGCGACGAAATAAGCTGACCATCTGGAGGTGTAGAATCTCGTTTGGCGTTGTCGAAACTGGTATCGAAACTGGAGGCTGGACGCCCGAGCTTCGAGTTTCCAGGGCGAGCATCGATACCAGCATCGACAACCTTAAACGAAAAAGGGTGATGACTTTGTGATATTAGCTGAAAACCCACTTGTTCTAACGGGGCTGACTTTTGGAGAAAATTTCAGAGGCCGGCCGAAGTGGTCCCAAAAAACACCTTCAATTTGCAAATCTGACCTGGTTTTTTCGGTCCACAAAAATTACCATGCCATAGAATCCCTCCAGTTTGGTTGTGATGAAATTATTTCCTATATTTTATGTGGAAACAGCCCCGCACCAATCCAGACCAGGCGCACGGAGGATTGGTGCGGGACAACCTTAGTGAACCCCGTAAAAACTTGGAGGGAAACTTATTATGGCCAATGAGACAACAGCTGTGCACGTTACCCACGAGACAGTGGGAAAAGTTGGTGGTATAGGAGCCGTCCTGCAGGGCTTTTTCACCTGCAAATCTTACCTTGAATCAATTGACAGGTCAATCCTTATCGGCCCATTGTTCACCACTGAAGGCTCTACATCAGAACGGCTCGGCGAAGATGGTGAGGTGTTTTATTCATCTATTGATGGATTTGTAAATACGGGATACGCTCCAGCCTTTCGTAAAATCGAAAAATACTACAATGCAGGTATTATCTACGGCAGACGAACATTTGTTGACGAGCAGACTGGCATAAAAAGCTCACCTGAGGTGGTCTTGGTTGATGTAAAACGTATAGATAAGGGAGTGCTTAACGAGTTCAAAAGACGCCTGTTCGAGGAATTCGGCATCCAAAGCCATTTACATGAACACCTGTGGGAATACGAACAATATGTCAGATTGGCACCGGTGGCAATTGCCGTGCTAAAAGCAATCGGCGCCGCTAAAGATTCGACGGTTGTTATTTCGCACGAGTTTATGGGTATGCCCACGGCGTTGGCGGCTGTCCTCGAATCTTGCTGTCATTTCAGGACAGTTTTTTATGCACACGAAGTAGCCACGATGCGCCGCATTGTAGAGGAACATCACGGGCACGATACAATGTTCTATAATGTTATCAAGTATGCTCACAAAGACGGACTTTTCGTCAACGAAGTGTTCGGCGACCAGAGCTCCTATTTCAAACATGCCCTGGTGGAAGCCTCGAAATACTGTGACCATATATACGCGGTGGGCGATTATGTAGTGGACGAATTGCGGTTTCTCGCCCCGGAGTTCGAGAGCGCCAGGATAGATATAGTTTATAACGGTATCCCGGCATATCAAATAAGTGTTGGGGAAAAGCTTGCTTCAAAAGAAAAATTGCAGCGGTATTGCGAGAACCTGTTGGGCTATAAGCCGGATTTTGTCTTTACACATGTTACAAGATTGGTGCAAAGCAAGGGAATGTGGCGTGATTTGCGGGTCCTCGAACATGTGGAAAAAGAGTTCAGGACACAGGGTAAAACTGCGGTGCTGCTTGTCCTTTCGACCGAAGTATCACGGCGTCGCAGCAGTGATATCTATAATATGGAATCGGCGTATAAATGGCCCGTGGCCCACCGTGAGGGCTGGCCGGATTTGTCCGGAGGTGAGGCAGATTACTATACGGCTGTACAGGAATTCAACGCCAGAAGCAGGAATATAAAGATCATTTTCATCAATCAGTTCGGCTTTGCCCCCAAAAGATGCGGCAAGAGAATGCCGGAAGATATGGAATTTATGGACATTCGCAAAGGCAGCGATGTCGAATTTGGACAGAGCATTTATGAGCCGTTTGGGATAGCTCAGCTTGAACCGCTGACTTTCGGCGGAATATGTGTCTTCAGCAGTGTGTGTGGGTGTTCGGGTTTCCTGCGGGACACAACCGGCACGGAAGATGTCAAGAATGTTATTATCGCCGACTATACCAGCTTGGACCCGCCAACGGCGGGTTTCAATCAGAACCCAGCGTTGCTGGGCCACGGCTACGCCGAGTTAGAGGACATACTGCAGATTGACCGGTCGGTGCGAGACCGGATAGAAGCGGGGATGAGCGAAAAAGTTGCAATGCAAATATGCTCACGCCTGCCCAAAAACGAGGCCGAGATTGAAAGTATGATTCAAGCCGGCTACGAGCTTGCAAAAAATATGAGCTGGGACATAGTAGTGAAAAACTATCTGCTGAGCAGCTTGCAGCTCGTCTCGGCGAAGGCTGAGGCCGTAGCGGGGTCCGTCCGTGCGACACAGGATAACGAAAAAGTATCGGATGAACTTCACATTTCGTGATTCCTGTTTCGTATTCTACTTCATTTACCACTACTGGTGTTTTTCGACTTGACTGATACCGCCAGAGCATTTAAACTGCTCGGCTGTGGGTACTACCGGGAAAAAACCTATTATCGGTATTTTAGGTGGTATCGGTTCAGGCAAAAGTACCGTTGCTGCTGAGTTTGCCAAATTAGGCTGTAAGGTCATTGACGCCGACAAAATTGCCCACGAGCTGCTCGATAAGCCGGCTGTTAAAGAAAAAGTAGTCGGCCTTTTTGGCCGGTCTATTTTAGATCCGGCAGGGAAAATTGACCGTGAGAAATTAGCTGAGGTCGTTTTTGTCGATCCTCGCCCCAGCAGCGCTGGGTTCCGATCAAAACCCGCCGATGGCGGGCCCGTGCTTCCTGGCGAAAGCAAGAACGGGGATTACGCAAGTACAGGTGCCGACCCAGCAGCGCTGGGTTCCGTTCAAAACCCGCCGATGGCGGGGCTTAACGAGATAATCCATCCGCTTGTCCTACAACGAGCCCGGGAGCTAATAAAGCAATATGATTGCCAAAATCAAGTCAAGGCAATCGTGCTGGATATGCCGTTATTGGTAGAAGCTGGCTGGGACAAGCGATGCGATAAGCTTATTTTTGTCGATTGTGAGCAAAAATTAAGGCTGGATAGAGCAAAAAAATTGGGTTTTGACAAAAATCAGGTGAAAATTAGAGAAAATTTTCAGATTTCTCTGGACAACAAGGCTAACCTCGCCGATAATACCATAAACAACAATTCTGACTTCTCGGAATTAGCCAAGCAGGTTACTGATATTTTCTCATACGTTGTGGATAATGGGTAAGTGGGGTTTATTGTAGAACGCGCTTTTTAGTATTACCCGTTTTTGATATATAGGTTTTATTTCAACTATTCAAAGTTCAAATCTTATTGAATTCCTACGGGAAATTAATTCTGTGGAATCGTATCCCTGCATCCCGCTTTTGCGGGCGTGAGCTTTGCGGGGACCCAGATAAAACTTAAAGAAGATGAAGCTGGTTTGTCGTTGTCGAAGCTGGTATCTCCGCAGTCCCGTAAGGGACGCCTTACGGCGGATGCCTTACGGCAGAAACTGGAGGCTGGAAGCCCGAGCCTCGAGTTTCCAGGGCGAGCATCGATACGAGCATCGACAACCTTAAACGAAATTGGTTATTGGATACGAGCGTCGACAACCTTAAACGTGAGACTAACAAAAGTAAAGTGGAAAAGGAGTAATGATGGCTAAAGCGGTAAAGAGCAAAACCAAAAAACGCAAGAAAACAAAGAAAAAGGCTGTTGCAAAAGAACAACCAGCCACCGAACAGCAAGAGCAAACACTCGTCTCGGAGAAGGCCGAGGCCGTAGAGGGGCAGGCTGAGGATAACTTAGCTACAGATGCGGCGCAAGAGGCCACTGCTGTCCAGACCGAGGAAGAAGCCCTCAAAGCCAAACAAGCTGAGGAAGAGTCCACCCATGCCAAATACGAGCGGATTAAGAAAGGCGACTTGTATTTGACGGATTTGCAGAAACTGACCGTTGCGGAGCTGCACGATATTGCTAAAAATGATAATATCACAGAATACAGCGCCCTTAAAAAGCAGGATTTGGTTTTCAGAATTCTCAAAGAGCGTATTCGCCAGAACGGGCTAATGTACGGCGAAGGTGTGCTGGAAGTTCTGCCGGATGGCTACGGATTTTTGCGGAATACCGATTACAACTACTTGTCATCGTCAGACGACATCTATGTTTCGCCATCTCAAATCAGGCGTTTTGGCCTGCGGACCGGGAACATTGTATCGGGTCAAATCAGACCGCCGAAGGATTCGGAGAAGTATTTTGCCCTTCTGCGCGTTGAAGCGATTAACTTTGAAAATCCCGACAACCTCGCGGAAAAGGTGGTATTCAGTGATTTGACGCCATTACATCCGGAGGAGCGTTTTATACTTGAGACTTCGGCGGAAGAATTAAATATGCGAATAATTGATTTGGTAACACCGGTGGGCAAAGGTCAGCGTGGTCTGATAGTTGCTGCACCGCGAACCGGCAAGACGATTCTGCTGCAAAAAATTGCAAATTCCATAAGCGCAAATCATCCCGATGTAAAGCTGATAGTGCTGCTGATTGACGAACGGCCCGAAGAAGTTACCGAGATGGAGCGGAAAACCGCTGAGGACGTTGAGGTTATAAGTTCGACTTTCGACGAGCCGGCCTCACGCCATTGTCAGGTAGCCGAGGTCGTGATAGAAAAGGCAAAGCGGCTCGTCGAGTACGGCGTAGATGTAGTAATCCTGCTGGATTCGATTACCCGTCTTGCCCGTGCTTATAATACCGAGATGCCGCACTCGGGCAGAATTTTGACCGGCGGCGTCGATGCCGGCGCGATGCAGATGCCCAAGAGATTTTTCGGCGCGGCAAGAAATATCGAAGAAGGTGGTTCGCTGACTATTTTCGCAACTGCTTTAATCGACACCGGATCAAAAATGGACGAGGTAATCTTCGAAGAGTTCAAAGCGACCGGAAATATGGAATTGCATCTTGACAGGCGTCTGGTTGACAGAAGGACCTGGCCGGCTATAGACATCAGCCGAAGCGGAACCAGACGGGAAGAGCTGCTGCTCGACCCGAAAGAGCTACAGCTCGTGTATCGGCTGCGAAGGGTTTTGAGCGAATTGAATCCTGTCGAAGCAATCGAGCTGCTCAAAGGCAGGCTTACAAAGACCCGAACCAACGCAGAGTTCCTGATGACCATGAATCTCGATTAAGCTTCAACAACAAGCACAAAATCACCTATCCTAAAGGCAGGCGGAAATGCCTGATTTCTGCTTAATTGTTCGCTTTACATTGTTGTTTGTTTTAATTAAGATAATATTCCGGCTATTATATTGCGCCGGAATTTTTTATAGGCGATTGTCGAAACCGGATAAGTTATGGGCGAACAACTCTCGAAAGTTTATGAATCTAAAACGATAGAGCGGCAGGCAAATGAAATATGGTCTTCTCATCCATACTTTCACGCTGAACCGCCGGGTGATGGCAAAGACGAAAAGACCTATACAATTGTAATCCCGCCGCCTAATGTTACGGCACCGCTGCATCTTGGCCACGCATTAAATAATACATTGCAGGACGTCCTGATTCGATTCCGCCGAATGCAAAATTACGCTACTCTTTGGATGCCGGGTACCGACCACGCCGGTATCGCTACGCAAACGGTCGTTGAGAAGCGAATTCTGTCGGAAGAAGGAAAACGGCGTACCGACTTCGAGCGCCAGGAATTTATCGGGCGTGTACAGGCCTGGAAAGACGAATATGAAGCCCGTATTATCGAACAGTTGAAAGCGATGGGTTGCTCCTGTGATTGGGAGCGGACGCGCTTTACCATGGACCAAGTGTGCGCCAAAGCCGTTCGGGCTGCGTTCTTCAAACTCTTCAAAGACGGATTAATCTACCGAGGAAAAAGACTGGTCAACTGGGACCCGGCTACGCAAACAGTATTGGCCGACGATGAGGTCGAACATGAGCTGGTGCAGGGACATTTCTGGTATTTGAGGTATCCACTTGTCGAACCGGTTGATGCGGCGGGTGAACGGATTGAATATGTTACTGTCGCCACGACCCGGCCGGAGACAATGCTTGGTGATACTGCTGTTGCGATGAACCCGGCGGATAAGCGTGCCGAATATCTGCTGGGCAAGAATGTTCGCCTTCCAATTGTAGGTCGGGAAATCCCCATCATCGCCGATGAGCACGTTGTTTTGCCCGATGCCGACAGCGACGATGAAAAGGCGCGATTTTCTACCGGCTTCTTGAAAGTTACGCCGGCCCACGACCCGGACGACTGGGAAATCGGCCAGAGACACGGACTGGACATAATAAATGTAATGGCGCCGGATGGTTCGATTAGCGATAAATTCGGCTGGGAAGATGCCGATGAGCCGGAAGCACAATCTTTGCTCGGAATGGACCGTTTCGAAGCACGTGAAGCGATTGTTGAATGGTTCCGTCAGGAAAGTCTTCTCGAAAATGTTCGCGAATATACCCACGAAGTCGGACACAGCTATCGAAGCCACGTACCTATCGAGCCGTATCTGTCCGACCAGTGGTATATCGCCGTCAAAAAGCCTATCGAGCACCTTAAGGAGAAAATTGGCCAAGGACTTATCGATGGAACGGATGTGCCGGTGAACTCTTTAGCTGGCCTGGCGCTGAAACCGTTACTTAACGGTCGATTGCGATTCATCCCAGACCGTTACGCCAAAACTTACCAAAGCTGGCTGGAAAACCTCCGCGACTGGCCTATCAGCAGACAGCTCTGGTGGGGACATCGTATCCCAATATGGTCGAAACCTGGTGAGAAGGGTCAATTGGACGGTGAGCTTTCAAAGCTTTCCGAAAAAGTGCATTCGGTTACAATGGATTCGGAGGAAGGTGCAATAACATACATTTGCGTTGGGCCCGGAAACAAGGAAATCGAGAAACAGCTCGAAGCTATCGGCTGGACGCAAGATGAAGACGTCCTCGATACATGGTTTTCTTCGGCGCTTTGGCCGTTTAGTACGATGGGTTGGCCGGACGATACGCCGGAAATGAAAACATTCTATCCGGGCGATGTGCTTTGTACCGCCCGCGAAATTATAACCTTATGGGTTTCGCGTATGTTGATGATGGGACAGTATTGTGCCGGCGATATTCCTTTTAGTGACGTTTATATTCACGCGATGATACAGGATGGTCAGGGACGCAAGATGTCAAAGAGCTTGGGCAACGGTATTGACCCGTTAGTAGCTATCGACAGCCACGGGGCCGACGCGATGCGCTTTACATTGGCCAGCATGACCACCGATACCCAGGACATTCGGATGCCGGTGGAGTCGATGACACTGCCCGATGGTCGCCGCATAAATACGTCTCCGAAGTTTGACATAGGCCGAAACTTTTGTAACAAGCTCTGGAACGCCTCGCGTTTTGCCTTGATGAATCTTGAGGGGCTCGACCCTGCCAAATTCGACCCTGACAAAATGGATGTTACCGACAGGTGGATTCTTTCCCGTCTGGCTAAAACTATTTCCGAGGTTACAGAGTCTCTGGATAATTTTAAGTACAGTGAGCCGCTGGCAGGGCTTTACAGGTTTTTCTGGAACGATTTTTGTGACTGGTATCTGGAGTGGGTTAAACCGAGAATGCAGGATGAGCAGAAAAAGCCGATTGCTCAAAACGTTTTAGCTTTTGTGCTGGACCAGACTCTGCGCCTATTACATCCGTTTGTGCCGTTCATCACAGAGGGAATATTCCAGAAACTAAACGAGATCGCACCGACGAGAAGACTCAAGGGCATAGCAGAATCTAAAGAGGCAAAAGCATTAGTTATTGCACAATGGCCAGATGGTCTTGAATCCTTAATGGATGAAGATGCTGAAAAGCAAATTATGCTTGTCCAAGAAACAATTAGGACTGTACGGGATATTAAAAGCAAAAGAAATATACCTCCAAATAAAATACCAGTTGTATCCGCAAAGTCACAGCAAGAAACCGTTGAGATTCTCAACACCAATGCAGAACTTATCCAACAGTTAGCCGGTGTGAAAGATTTTAATGCGGGAATAACACTTGTAAAACCAGCGAACGCTGCTATATCAATTATGGAAGATGCAACAGAAGTTTATGTACATGGTGCTGTTGACCTGCAAGCTGAACGAGCAAAGATGGAAAAACAAAAGGAGCAGCTCGAAAAAGCTAAAAAGGCGGTGGAAGCCAAGCTGTCTAATGAAAATTTTGTCAGTAAAGCTAAGTCGCAAGTGGTAGCTCAGGCCAGGGACAGGCTGGCCGAACTGTCGGAACAATTAGAGACTGTTGAAAAATACCTTTCGGAATTAGAAAATAATGGATGAGTAGATGAGTAAATGAGAAGACGAACGAACTCATAGGCTCATAAACTCGTATACGCATTTACGCATATACGAAATAAAGGTGGTGCCAAAATGGAAATGGAAGCCGAACTGTCGCGTATAATTATTAACGAAATGTCAGACCAGCAGATAATTGTCTTAAAAGAGCGTCACGGCGATAGGAGTTTTCCCATCGTTATTGGCATAGTTGAAATTTTTGCAATCGACCGCCGATTAAAGGGCATCAAGCCCCCACGTCCGATGACACACGATTTATTGGCTAATGTAATTGAAAATCTCGGCGCCAGAATAGAAAAGATAGTTATAAATGACCTGCGTCACCACACCTTTTTTGCCAAGATTCATCTGAGCATGAACGGGCGAACTGTCGAAGTTGATTCCCGTCCTTCGGATGCGATTGCCTTGGGGGCCGCGTCGAATGCCCCTATTTATGTTGCTGAGCATGTTTTTGAGCAGACTTCTCAGTGAGGAAAGTCGAAATAATCAGCAGCCCAACGCCGATACAAAGCAAGCTGTCTGCGACGTTGAAAGCCGGCCAATGGTAATCGTGGTAATAGACGTCGATAAAGTCACGTACTAAACCGTTATTAAAAATCCTATCGTAAAGATTGCCGCAAATACCGGCGGTGAACAGGCCCAGAGCAACGTGAACCAGTCTGTTGTGAGTGCCGCTAAAAAGAAAAACCCCAAGGACCACTACCAGGGCGATAACCGAAATGGCCGTTAGGAAATAAGGCTTACCGGCGAAGATGCCGAAGGCGGCACCGTTGTTCAATGCCCTTACTAATTGCAGTAAACCGTTAATAACCGTAGCGGCCTCACGGTTTTGCAACCAATTGAAGACCGCTTTTTTGCTCCACAAATCCAGCGCCAGCCCAGCTACCATCAAGGACCAGAATGTAAACTGTGCTTTTGAATCCGGCAGCGCGAGCGAAAAGCGTTTCAAAAAACCTCGCTCCAAACTCGCCCGGGTACTACTTTCTTCGGTCTTGATCTCTGTCATAATCAGCGTTCAGCGTATCGCATTTACCGGCGGTAATAACTGTCCAATATTTATTTTGCTCTGAATATTCTTATATCTATCGGCTCGTAATTATATCAAAGTTAATACTGCCGTCAAAAACTTTTAGCAGGGCGGGGATGGGTGTGGCCCGGTTATTCGGATAAGCTCTAAGTTCATTTTGGCCTTTGAAGAAATTGGCTTTGTTTGGGTTTGTTTTTTTGGGGCCGGAAGGTGGTTCATTTTCATAATCCTTTTGTAAAAAAGCGTTTACGTTCATTTTGGCCATTTCGGAAATTGGGTTTGTTTATTCGGACTACGAAATCATCTTTTTTTCTGTAATCCTTTGTTATAAGTGAGTTTATATTCATTTGGGCCTTTTGGAAATTGGCTTTGATTGGGTTTGAATTGGGTTTGTTTTCACCAAGTGTCCAATTGTGTTTATTTTCATATATCTCTGTATAATAAATGTTTACGTTCATTTGGGCATCTTTAAAATTGGGTTTGTTTTGCATATTTAGTACAGCGTATAGCGTACAGCGTATAGCGTATAGCGTTGGGCCGGTTGGCGCGGATACTTATGGCACAAGTTTGGGCTTCGGTAGCCATGAATAGGCGTCTCTTCTTAATTGATTATTGATTATTGGTTATTGGTTATTTGACTGGGCCTGCTGGCCCGAAAGGCCGTGCCACACCTTGGCTTACGTGAAATGTCATCTTCGCCTACTGGCGGTTTATGTTAGCCTGCTGGCTAACATACGTGTATTTTAATGTATTTACAAACAATGTCAACAAAAAAATGGCCAAAAAAGCACTTTTTTTAGCCACCCCCGACAGAAAATCAAGTGAGCTAACATCGAGGGTAAACTCCGGGCACAGAGGACTCAGAGAATTCATTAATATTTAACCACGGATCCATTCGACTACCCCTTCGACTGCGCTCAGGGCTTCGGCTAATTCAGGGCAGGCTTCGCTCAGGACAAGCTTCACAGATTACACTGATTTTATGCTAACATTATACTAATCTCAACATATTCGGAAATCGGTAAACATCCCCAATAAATCGGGTTATTTTTTTAAGAAAACTACCATCCACTTCGCTCACTACGTTCGCTCAGTGGCTGCCACCCGTCGTTGAAGGCGATGTCCCATTAGAGAATATGTTAGCCTTTATAGATGTCCTCCACACCCAGAGCGGTTACAAACGACGCTAATTTTGTACCTCGTGTTTCGTGACCCCGGGTTCGCTTTACTATTTGCTTGTATCTTCGGGCATTATTTCTTATTAAAAACCAAGTTTGCCCTTCTGTGCATCTCTTTCTGTTTGTTCTATTCTGGCAAGGTCAGCTTTCACTCGCTCAAGAGCTGTTTCAATCAAACTCTTTTCTTCATTATCTGCAGCGCGGCGTCTATAATAATCCCAACAGCTTTTTACCCAATCGGCCTCCATGCTAAAGACGCCTTTGCTTATTGGGACGAATCTTGGTCGTGACAGTATATTATCATGAATTAACGATAGTATAAAATAATGGTCTGGCAGCAAGTCTTGTATATTTTTAGGTGAAGGTAATTGGCTGCGGTCCTGCTCAGACAGAACCGGTGCCAAGAGATATGGCGGATTTTGCTTGACGGATTGAACACTCTGAAGATAATTTTCACATTTTTCGACAAAAACTCTCACTTGTTGCCGGAAACGAGCTATTTTTGACGGATGCTCATGGATTAATTTGTCAACTTCTCGAGCTATTTCCACGAGGAACTTGTGCTGGTCGTCGTAATATTCAAAAGGGTCCCGAAACATATTTTTCCTTACATTCAATTATTTTTGTTTTCAAATTTTTCTAATTTTTTGGCGGTCTCGGTGATTGCTAGAACACCCATAATTTTATCCTAGTAAAAAATTATTACAAATATAAAAGCTCTTTATAAATAATAGGCGTAATCAGACCAAAAAATAAATAAATTTCATAATTTTTTCAAAATTTCGTTTTATTTCGATCCCGACAAGTTCGCCACTATTACCCTGCAAACAACTTGGAGCAAAAAAGATCCTTGCTGGGCGGGAAGACAAAGCATATAATCCAAAATGATAAGTAAATAACGTCGTTGCACCAAAATTTTAATATTTCGTATCGAAAAGCTAATTTTTCTATACAAGAGGACGTGAAAAGGTTGGTGCTCCTTTGCCTCTTGGATCAGTGGCGCCGCTTGTGGGTCTTGAGGGACATGATAAGAATACGTTGTAGGGATTCCTATTTTTAGTGCGGTGGTAAATATCAATAATTTCGAGGGTAGAGAAATGAAAACAAAAAGGTATGCGATGCTGGCCTTCGTCCTACTTACTTCTGTTTTGACTACAGCCCTCGTAGGATGAACCATTCCTAAACGATATACATTTTGAGAAGTGCAAAATGACAAAATACGTTATTTGTATGATTATTGCTCTCATTCTTTTTCCTTTGTTTGTTGTGTTAGCCATTCTTATTTACTTAGGATTGCCAGAGTTGCCAGAGACGCTTCTACTCTTTCTTATACTGCCGTGTGTTTTTCTGTGCTCTCTTGTGATTTTGCTTCCGCTATCTTTTTTTTCGATGACTCGAACCTGGGCCGGTTACGGATTTTACACAGCATCGTTTGTTTGCGGAATAACTGGCTGGTCAATGGGTTTACTACTAAGCTGGGAATTGTGGGGGCCAATTGCTGTAATAATCGGTTTATTTATTTTCGGAATAGGTGTTGTGCCTATAGCTATGTTAGCAACTTTGTTCAATGGTATGTGGATTGAACTCGGATTTCTTGTTCTTGCTATTATATTGACTTTTGGATTTCGCTTTTTTGGTATTGGCCTTGTTGAAAAAGCACGCGAGATGAACGAGTACAAACAGGGAAATGCTCTTGCCGAACTCAAACGAATGAAAGAAGAACTTATTAGGTTACGGCGAGAAGATAAATTAAAACCGTATCAAGAAGAACAACTGATTAGTTTAGAGAGAGCGATTGCAAGATTCTCGGCAGAACAAAATGACAATAAACTAAAAGATAACTAACATGTTTGCTGCCCGTCTTAGGAGCGGGGAAGGTGAGGAAAAGATGCTGGCTTTTTGGGATAAGGAAACCCTATGAAAGATAAGTCAAACATATTAAAAATCGGGATAGATTTGGATGACACCATTACCTATTGCAAACCGTTTTTTTCTATGATGACTAATGCAATGCAAGATATGGTGGAGATTCACATCATAACCAACAGAGAACAAACACCTGAAAACGAAGTTGCAATTAGGAAAGAACTTGACGAGCTTGGTATTCGTTACCATCACTTGGCGGTTACTGACAAGAAAGCTGAGTACATTTTGAGAGAAGGCATCACCGTCTTTTTTGATGATACTGATGAATACTTTCTAAGCTTGCCCGAATCTGTTACAGTATTCAAGACAAGAGAACCTTGGAACTTTAACTTTGAAAATCACGTATGGCTGTACAACGACAAAACAGGCCAACATATTAGTGAGTAATTGGTTTTGCACTCTTACTGCTCGGATTGGTTGCGGTGATGGTGAGAAAATTCTGAGGAAGTTTTTGTTAGAAAAAAATGAAAAAGGACAGCAATTTTTGGCTTTTATTAAAGCAAGTTTTCAGGGATAGGCATAGGACGGCAAGATGGCTAAGTCAGCTAAACAAGTTATATCAAAATCAATGTCATTCAGGATATGTGTATATCCGTCACAATATGACAAAAGCTATTTTACCGCTCATTGCTTAGAATTGGATATATTCGGACAAGACAAGACTGTTGAGGGCGCTGTCGGCGAATTATTGCAACTGATTGAAAATCAAATCGAGGTATGCGAGGAAACTGGTGCACAGCTGCAATTTTTTGCTCCGCCAAATGTATGGCAAAAATATGAGCGAGCCAAAAAAGCTAAGCACAAACTTCCTGACGACGAGGTCAACAGAGATTACCTTGCTGCGCTTCGCCGTCGTTTTGGCTTGATAGGTAAGAAGTGGGCAAATTTCTTCTAATTTTTTAGAAAAACTGGTGCGAAATATCGCGGCCTACATGGCTCGGTGGGGCAAGCCCCACCCTACGATAATAAAGTGCCTAAAGTGAGCTAAAGTGACTAAAGTGAGCTAAAGTGCCTAAAGTGAGCTAAAGTGAACTAAAGTGCCTAAAGTGAG
>JBDRTM010000013.1:0-9269 GCA_043824065.1 Planctomycetota bacterium
CCGGATGGTTATTTGAATATCAGGTTAATTCGCACCAACCATATAGCTCCGGCAGAAACCAATGCGGTTGACACAATAATGGCATTGACCCCTGCGGGCATAAACAGAGTTAGCATAAATACAGAGGTATGATAAAGAATAGATTCCCGCTTGCGCTGGAATGACATAAAAGAGTCAGAATGACAGACATTGTAAAAAGGTAACAGATGGTAGAAGTTAAAGCGATAGTTCTGCGTGCAGCGGGGATAAACTGCGATATGGAAACCGAGCATGCGCTCGAATTGGCGGGTGCAAAGGCACAGCGTATGCACATAAACAGGATAATCGAAGATAAAACTCTACTGGACGAATTCCAGATAATTGTTTTTCCCGGGGGTTTTAGCTACGGTGATGACGTGGCTGCAGGTAAAATCCTGGCAAATCAAATCAGGCATCACCTTTACGAGCCGATACAGAAATTCATTGATGACGGTAAATTAGTGCTCGGAATCTGCAACGGCTTCCAGGTGCTCGTCAAGACAGGCATTCTACCGGGTGATAATTCAACCAAACATCAGGAAGAGGTTACCATAACCTACAACGACAGCGGCAAATTCGAGGACAGATGGGTGTATCTGGCTCCGCAAACGGATAAGTGCATTTTCATAGAGCCGGGCAGACAAATCTATCTTCCGGTTGCACATGCCGAGGGCAAAGTTGTTACCAAAGACGACGCTACATTGGAGAAATTAAAATCCGAGGGACACGTTGCGTTTAAGTATGTTGACAAGAACGGCCAGGAAAACGATTACCCGGTCAATCCTAACGGCTCGATGGACTCGATAGCCGGCCTGACGGACACCACCGGCAGGATACTTGGACTTATGCCCCACCCGGAAAGGTTCGTAAGGCCGACTCAGCATCCGCACTGGACCCGTCTAAAAGAAAAGCCGGCCAGCGACGGAATGACTATCTTCAACAACGCCGTCAAATACATAAAGGAAAATTTCTGAACCCACGCCAGCTATCCACAAGTATTCAACCTCTGTAACTTTACTTAATCGAAGACCATCGGGATAATTACAACGTTGCGGTACTGTACGCCGCTGCCACCTGCCTAAAACCGATTTTCCCGGGTGTTTGCTCACATACTGTTACTGTGGCTCGAAGGACATCATTAACCTTGACCCTGTTATTCGGAATCTGTCTGTTCTTCTGAGCGTAAGCGCACCCATGCTGATTCTCGAGAGGCGGGGCTTGTCGGTTAATCAGCGTCCTGTACAGCCATTAAGGCGGCGGGCTGTTCATCAGTAAAATCGAAGACTTTATCAAGGCCGGCAACCACAAAAATGCACTTAGTCACGGTGGCAACATTGCAGAAGATAAGCCGATGTCCAGAGTTCTGCAGCAAATTATGCAATATCAACAGATTACTGATGTTCGAAGAATTTATTATCTCGACCCTGGAAAAGTCAATTACGACGTCGCGGTTACCCTTCTTCTTACTGACAGCTTCGTTGACGGCTTTAAGCTCGTGTGCTATTTTCGGTCCCTTAGAAGGCAGTACAACGAGAAGAACATCTTTTGATAGATTTTTAATTCCCATTTCTTGCTCTTTCTTTTGACCTAATAAATTTTTCTTTATATCAAGAGAATATAAATGTATCGGAATATATTTTTGGCAAGTTAAGCAAAAAATATAGGATTGAGCATCTCTGAGTGAACTAAAGTTTGGAGTGCCTAAAGTGGCACGTAAGTGCCATCCTGAGGCGCAGCCGAAGGATCTGGCTAACGAAAAAGAGATTCTTCGCTTCGCTCAGAATGACAGCTTCGCTGTCACTTTAGCTCACTTCAGGCACTTTAGCTCACTTTAAGGCACTTTAGCTCACTTTAGGCACTTTCCTTGCATCTGGAATCTATCATCGGGCCAGCCCAATTTCTCAGCGACGGCCTGTGGGAATCGCCATCCGGAGTCGTCCTCCTGATAGAGCCGTATTTGACTTCGCTCAGCAGCCATCGTTAAAGCCTCGGGTATATCCAGATAGCGCAGCACGTTGAGAAATGTTGGGCCCTCATCATGGTGCGAGCTGGGCAGATGCCACAGGTCGAGTCTGGCGATGTCAGGCTCGAACAGCGAGGCGTATAGCACGATGCCGGCCATCCGCCCCTTACCTTCAAGGGCCAGCGGTACGTAGCTGGTCGAATCGAGGGTACGCAGCATCTGAACCGCCCGCCTCACGTCCCAGACCCGCATGCCGTCGAGTGTCTGGCCAAGCAGCATAAACCGCCGGCGAATCTGGGTCCGCTTTCGTTCGTCGGTGTTCCAGGCGGTCGGCCCAATCCCACGTGGCGCAAGGTACGCCAGCACGCACTTGTTGTTCCTGAACATTTCCTGTTTGCGTTTGAAGGCATTCTCATCCGGCCCGACCAGTCCGCTCGTGGCGGAGTCGCTGAGCTCATCGGCAAAGCCAACCCGCATAGCAGCCAGCCACTCGGTCCATTCCTGTTCGCTCAGTACGTTCAGCACAACCGTCTCAGGCTCATCGAGGCCGGCCTGGTGCGCCAGGTATAAACGCAGACGAACGTGAGGCTGAGAAGTGAAATCGAAGGCACTGAAGTGGACGCCTTCCCGTTTGACGGAGAATACACGCTTGACATCAAGCGGACCGGCTTGCGTCTGCCTCGGCCAACCACGGAACGACTTTTCCCGAAGCGCCTTCATCCAGGCTTTGCGCTGCTTTACCCATTCGACGGCTGATTGCGGCACGGAGGGTTGCGGGGCCTTGGGTACGAACGTTTCGTGTATTTGTATGTTTATCCGGTCGGCGGGCAGCTCGTCGAAAACCTTGAGCTGCGGCCACTGGAAAAAAGGCACAGCCGGCTCGTCGATCAATGGGTCTTCACCCTTGAGGAAGCGATTGAACCAGCTAAAAGTGTGCACCCTGGTCTGCTGTGTGTCCTTGTGGGGGCCTTCGGTGATGTGCAGGCCGAGGCTCTTTTCGGCGTTATAAAGCCTGTAGATATGGCGTACTTTTTCGTGCAGGCGCAGGACTCCGTCCAGCGGGAAGATTGTGTCCTTGTCGCTGTTAGAAATTAAAAGCGGTCGCGGTGCCACCAGTGCCGCTACGAGCGGATAGTCCCAGCGATAGGTATTGACCATATACATACAGTCGCAGTGGCCTTCGACGCAGCCGTCCACAACGTGGTTTTGAAGGTCGGTGATACCGGCCACCGGGACAGCGACTTTGATACGGTCGTCGATTGCTGAGAGCCACCAACTGTTCACGCCGCCGCCGGAGATACCGGTCACTCCGAAGCGGTCCTTGTCAACTTCCTTGCGCATCTGGAGATAATCCAGTGCGCGTATGCAGTTCCATGCTTCAGCCCCGGCGGACGTGTAGCCGCGACTATTCCACCACCACATTTTGTACTGGTACGTTCCGTGATGGATACCCTCTATCTCGCCACGATGCACCGTGTCAATGACCAGGCAGACATAGCCATGCCGTGCGAACCAGGCGGGGTGGTGCTGGCAGGGAGCCTTGTTACCATAGCGGATACCGTCTTTCGTGCCGACGGAGTGACCGCAGACGTATAGAATCGTTGGCGCGGGTTTTTCAAGACCTTTTGGGACGTACAGGTTGCCCGTTACGTAAAGGCCGGGTCTGGATTGATAATGAATCTTCTCAACGGTAAACTGCTCGTGCTCGACTTTACCGGTAATGACAGGTTTGAGGTCGGTCTTTTCAGGAAGCGGCTCAAGCCCAAGCATCTCAAATAGCTGCTTTCGATAAACCTGTCGCTTTGTTTCCCAGTCCTCGAGGGTTTTGACCTCGGCCAGGCACTGTTCGCTGAGCTGTGCCGTCTGGGTACGGAAATACTCGGCAAGCATTTGGTCACTACGACTTGTGCCGATTACCGACCGGCCCGCAGCTAAGCATTGAAGAGACATAATCAACAACACTAATGTAACACGAACAGCTTGTCCAGTCACAGCTGGACCGCATAGCCTAAAATTTTCAATTTCCACTTTACAATTTTTGTTAGCTTGCTGAGTCATGATACCCTCACAAAAAATTTAAGAAAAAGCATAAAAGGCTCTCTCCAAAAACAAACAATAGTGTAATCGACTCATCTATAAATTGCCAGCAAATATTTTTCGGTATGTCGGACATATTCAGGGTGACAGCCATTTATGAAGATTGTCTCTGACAAAATCGTCATCAGTAAGATGTGGATAATCGCGTCTTATTCTATCAATCTTCTCGGCCTGTCCGGGTGATAGCTGTTCGTCAGGATTAAGTGTGCCCAACTCTTTCAAAAGACCCTGTTGTTTCAAGACATAAGATATACCCGGAATGCACCCGGTGAAATTGTTGTCGGCATCGAAAATTGCCTTATTGGCCAATGTCAATTGATTAGCTAACGTCAACATCTCCTGCGGGACTGGAATGTCGGACCCACGAATGGTCTTAATACGAGTGAGGTATTCAACCGCTCTTTTAGTCCAGCAAGCCCATTGACCTAACAATCCGCCGACAATGTGAAGTGAAACCAGACGGCCGTTAACGTTAAACTCATACCGCGTGAGTAAATCGGAAATTATGTTGTCATCGTTGCCGGTATATAATGCGACTTCGCCGGCTCTGCCGGAATGGGCAACTGCTTCGAGCACATCAAGCGTTAGGTATCTGTTGAATGGTGAAATCTTTATAGCCATGACGTTTGGTATCTCAACGAACTTTCGCCAAAACTCGATAGGCAGCACCATTTTGCTTATGACCTCCTGCAGATAGAATCCCATAACCGGTATTATTTGGGCTACTTCTCCGGCGTGGTCCACAAGCTCGTCAATTGATTTGCCTCTTAGAGCTGTGAGGCTAAGCAGTCCAAGATGATAGCCGAGGTCCCGGGCTAACCGGGCTTCTTTGACAGCGTGATTGGTGTCACCTACTATACCTGCAATCATTATCGGCTCACCGAGATCTGTGGACACGGCAAATGTACGAGCTGTCTCGATGGCCAATTGCAGCACCGGCTGGTATAAACCTATTTTCGGGTCGTGGATAGCAAATTGGGTCGTGTGGACACCTACCGCCAGGCCGCCTGCGCCGGAAGCTAAATAATAACGGGTCAACGCCTTTTGGCGACGCTCGTCCACGCCCCTGCCGCAGGGGCGGGGCTCGTCGAGTTTTCTATCCGGCTTCAGAGCCAGCGGATGGGCGGGAATCACACAACCCGAACGCAGCGTATCGATTATGTTTAAATCCGGCATAAAAGGAAACCTTTAGAATTTGCCATTACGAATATCATACTTGGTCGGCTTGTTTAGAACCGTTTTGCCTGATGCTACCCACTTGACAATCAAAGACACCATCTCATCGAGCGTCGTCTGCGGATAGCCAAACATGCTGGAACAAAAAGACGCGTTTGAAAGCAGGGCTGTTCGCGCTTCCCGGGATGTGAATTTTGGTTTGCTATTTAGCTCTTTGCCGATTTTCTCAGCGAGCTGACGAACCAGCACGGTATCCGGCCCGGTAACATTAAGAATAGCCGGCGGTGATTTTGCAAGACTGATAGAGCGGATGATAAATTGTAGAGCATCTCTCTGCCAAATCAGATTGACCGCTCCCGTAGTCAGGTCCACAGGTGCATCATTCAGAATCTTCCGGGTAAGGTCAACAATAATGCCATATCGAGGCTCGTTGGCATAATTGAGTCTGACTATGGTCTCTGGTGTATTATGAAGCTGCGAGAAATATTCAAATATTCGTTCTCTGCCGAGGCACGACTGGGCATATTCGCCTACCGGGTCAGGAGCCGTTTCTTCCGATGCTCCGCCACTACTGATGTCAACCAAAGGATAAACGTTGCCGGTGGAAAAAACCACAATGCGCGAGTCCTTGTAATGTCGCGCTATAAGACCCGGCAGAAAGCTGTTCAGCGCCCATGTCAATGGCTGATTACCGGTGGAACCGAACTTCATTCCAGCCAAATAGAATACATTTTCCACGTCGGGCAGCTGCGAATAAAGTGACTCATCCAGCAAGTCAGCCTGGATGGTTTTGATTCCCGCCCGCTCGATTTTAGTTCGGACGGCCTTATCGCTGAATCGGGAGACGGCATAAATATTTTTGCCGCTTGATGCCTTCCTAAGCATCATTGCCAGCGTCGGGCCCATTTTGCCGCCCGCGCCCAAAACAACGATATCACCGTTCAGGCCGGCAATTAGCTCTTTGGTCGCTTCGGTAGGCTCGCTGAGAATATTCTCCAAACCGCTTTCATCTAATGCAGATACATCTATCATAGGTAAGTCTTCTCATAAATCGCTGACATAAACATACTCCAAGAGCAACAATCAGGTCAACTTTAATACTATAAGACACAAAACTCGGATAGCTATAAACACGACGACCAGCAGGCCCAGTCCGCCGATGATATTCAGGACCAGTGTATTACGCCTCTCGCCCATAACGTCTTTTCGATTCGCCAGCCAGAGGAGCGTAACAGCCATCAACGGATTGCCGATGACTGTAAGGGCCTGGCCAAAGATAATTGCGTCAATCTTCTTAATGGGAGTGTGCAAAACAATCATCGCCACAGCCATTCCAACCAGCAGAACCACGACCGTGAAACGCCGGGACCAACGGTCGCTTAATTTGGCTGGTTTGCCAAGGCCATCGGCTAAGATACTGCCGCCAATCATTGCGTTGATGACAAAGGGATTCATAGCCACCGCCAACAGTCCCACACAAAAGAGTACGTGGGTGGTCGTACCAAGCAGTGGCCGTAGTTGTGTAGCTAATACGCTGATATCATTGGCCGGCTGACCTTTGAGGACCGTAGCGCTGGTCATCATAATAATTGCGCTGACGCCGGTCAGGATGGCGACCCCGGCGATGGCGTCACCGACCCCACGGTCGTAGTCCCTGATTGTCCATCCTTTCTCCCGCACGAGATTGCCCTGGTATAATGCAGCGGCTACGGAAAAGGTCGTGCCCAGCAGTGAAGCAATGAGAACCATAGGGTAACTACTATAAATACTGCCTGTTTTATCTCCCGTTAAAAGGCCTTCGGGCAGTCGGGGGATTAAGCCCTTCAATATCGCAAGCACATCAGGTCGAACGATAAAAAGATTGACCAAAAAGCATATCAATATCACAGCCACCATTACCTTCATAATCCGCTCCAAGGTGCGATATACCTGTTTCAATGTGAAGACCAGAGCAATTATTGCCGCATTGAATACCAGCAGGACGCCGCTGTTGATAAGACTCCTGATGCGCTCGGTCATTTCGTCCGGGTTTCCGAAGAGACGGGCGACTCCGAGAGCATCCGCAACGGCGGCGACGGCCAAGTTGTTGGAAAACTGAAAGGCAGTGCAAATAAGACAGAGATTGATTCCGATTACAGCGGCGACAGGACGACCCAAACGACCGGCGACCAGTGTACAGGGTGTGGCGCCACCCACGACACCAATTCTCGCGGCCATTGTCATATACGTGCCCATCAGGATGCCGGTCAAGAGGAGCAGCCACAATAATTCGTATCCATGATTGGCACCGATGTTGGAACTGATTAACAAGCTACCCGGCCCGAACACCACGCATGCGGTGATTAGAGCCGGCCCAATCGACCGCCACCACGGAGGTCGGCGTTGAGGTTTTGAATCCATAAGTGGCTCGGACATAAAGTGCTTCCCTATCCTATAGTATCACGTATGATTCTGTCTGCTTCCTCGCAATACTCATTGTTTTCCTGCATTCTGCATAAATGACGCAATCGAACAAATTATCAATCGGAGCCAAATTATAACAGCCGGTAAACTCCCGGACAAGTTTTTTGCTTATGCTATTACCGGGAAAAAATGCTGGCTCTGCAGGGGCGCACATGAGACTCCTTTGGAAACCCAAATATTCGAGCCTACCACCGACAAAAGAAAAAGCCATCTTCGAAAAAGCCTCATGGATTAGAACGATTGTCGGAACTTAGCCTTTTCCGGATTCCTGCACGAAGGCAGTTTTATCGGGTTGTCATTGTTGAGGCGAGCTGCCCTCTTAATCGTGCTTCAGAATCGTTATGAGCTCGTCAGTTGTTACAGTTCTGCCCAGCCTGCCATTGGCCGCCTTTGACGACCCTCCGCCTTTGCCTCCTACAGTATTTTGAATCTTCCTGAGAAGCTCGTTGGCATTCATTCTGTTGGAGCTTATTGCAATATTGACATCACTAACAACAATCCCCGCTCCGTCAATTGTATCTGCAATCATACCTGCGAGTTTTGTTACCAATTGCCTGGGGATGTCCGTGACTTGGATGCCAATTTTCGATGATTCGACTTCGACTTCTTCAGCCGACTTTACAAGGTCCGGCAGCATCCGAGACCATAATCGATTTATTTCTTTGGTCAGCTCTTTTGAATGACCCAAGGTATTCTGGAAGATTGTGAGAAGTTCGGACGTGGAGCAGCCGGCTGATTTTCTAAGCTCTCTTAAGACGGATGTCTCAAGTTGTGAGTGTTCGAGGGCCTTTCTCCCGGCAAGGAAAAACATTCTCGTTCCTTTTTTCTTGCTCTCAATATCAAATATTCTAATGATTCCAATTTGACCGGTTGTCCAAAGATGGGCCCCACAGCAAGCTGATTTATCATAATCACCAATCTTCACCACACGGATTACATCTGATTCTATTTCTTTGGAATCACTCCTTATTCGAACGTCCGCATCGTTAAACACCGTTTCAACCGGAATGTTGAGAGCAACAGCTTCCATCGATTGCTGCTCAAGCTCTTTTACTGTTTCCCAATCGATTCTCTTGTCAAAATCAACGGTGCATCTCTCGAATCCGATATGAACGCCGGTTGTTCCAAGACCGAATTGTTTTTCAGCAATTCCTGACAAGATGTGTTGAGCAGTATGTTGGCTTGCGGTATAGAGCCTATTTTGCTTGTCCACACGAGCAATATATTTACCATCACTCAGTGGTCTATCGAGTGTGTGAACTATCCGGCCATTGATAATTTCAACATTGCAAACATTGGCTTGGCCGATTGCACCTTTGTCGGCCGGCTGGCCACCTTCATCAGGATGGAAAATGACCGGTTCGATAGTAACTTTGCAGTCGGCGATTGCTTTGACTTCAACTTCAGTCTCAAAAAGCTCAGGGCTTGTCCAATATAGTCTTTTCATAACCGGATTATAACAGGCTGCCTTTTTTTCTTAAATAATCAAATAACTGCTTGCCACACAATAATTTTTTCTTTTCAAAGTACGTCTAACCTCGATTTTGCAGAA
>JBDRTM010000014.1:0-3404 GCA_043824065.1 Planctomycetota bacterium
TGCTGCTAACCAAAACCTTAGGACTTGTAAATAAATTATATTCCATTTTTGGCTGGCTGAGGCTTCTGATGGCGGAGTCAGCAAAACACGGACTACCAAACAGTAGGCATGCGTTTTGATACCTTGCCAGCCTTGTCCTCGCTCAGCCAAAAACGAAACCTAATTTCTTTACCAGTCCTTAGTTATTGACCGGTCGCTTACGTTCCCAGCTCTGTTGTATTGACTTTGCAGAAGGAGCTGTCATGTAATGTGAATCAGACGGTGCGTAGTTCTGCACGTACGGACTTAGCCAAACTCTCTACAATATCAGCCTCAAAGTTGTCAACTCTCTGGTGGGTCAACGTGCCGTCCTCATCTCTAAACCGCAGCGAAAGCGTAACACTTTTTTGGCCGGACGGGATGCCCTTGCCGTGGTATATGCCGATAAATTGAATCTCTTCAAGTTCGTCGGAGGCCTTGTTCTTAACCGCCTCAATAATATCAGCCCAACGGATATTCTCTTCTACAATAATCGAAAGGTCGCGCTGTATCGCCGGGAATCTTGGCAGCGGCTTGACTTTTACGGCGCCTCTTTGCAGAGTCAAAAGCTGTCCAAATTCCAGCTCTGCAGCGCAGGGCGAAAGCTCTTTGAAATCAAATTTCTCTTTCACCGCCTGGGAAACAATCCCTGCGGTACCGATTGCTTGAGAGTTCACGATGATTTGGGCACCGGTTTGCGCCCAGAGAAGGTCCGCAGGAGCAAGAACAATTTGTGCATCTCTATCAATATTTTTTATCAGCCCTTCAATCACGCCGCGCAGGTCTCTAAAATCACTGTCACAGACCAGAGCCAGTTTAGTCTTCTGAATCGGCAGCCCACTGCCCTGCTCAGGTTTCGGCACAAAAGTATCTGCAATCTCAAATATCCTGCACGGCAAATTCTTAGCGTTAAGGTTTGTTTTCAGAACTCCCAGCAGAGAGCCGATAAGGGTCTGGCGAAGCAGATTCGCACTTTTTCTGGATACGTCTTTTACCGCCAAATGTTCCTTAACACCTGCCTTTGTGAAAAGTTCCGCAACTGAATTATCAACAAAACCAACGTTTATCGTTTCATAAAAGCCACAGCCGTTAAGACACATTCCGAGCGATTCGACCAGCTTCTGACGTGTATCGACCGGCACCACTTCAATTTTGATTTTACGTTCTGTCGGTACCTTGTTATAGCCATAGACACGTGCGACTTCTTCAATTAAATCAACTTCACGATAAACGTCACTACGCCACGAAGGTACCGAGCAAACTATCAAATCATCCTTGCTTTGCGGCTTGAAACTTAAGGCAGAGAGAATTCTCAGCACTTCTTCGCAAGGGACCTCGATACCGAGCAATTTGTTTAAGCGTGAAAGCCGCAGCGTTACCTCTTTCTGTTCCGGCTTTTTAGGATAAATATCAACCACTCCCTTAGCCACTTTACCGCCTGCTACCTGAGTTATCAGCTGTGCTGTGCGTTTTGAGGCCCAGTCCACCATCTCGATATCGACGGTACGTTCAAATCGAAAAGCCGCCTCCGAAGGCAGTGCGAGTCTGCGGGATGTTGTGCGGACACTGACAGGGTCAAAGTAGGCATCCTCCAGAAGAATTGTGGTGGTCGTTTCGCTGACCTCGGTATCCAGTCCGCCCATAACGCCTGCCACGGCCACAGGCCCTTGTGCATCGGCGATAACCAGCATATCAGTATTAAGATCGCACTGTGTACCGTCGATGCTGGTCAGATGTTCACCGGCAATGGCTTTTCTGACTATTATTTTGCCGTCAGTAATCTTTGCGTAATCAAAGGCATGCGGCGGCTGGCCGGTCTCCATCATCGCATAGTTGGTCGCATCAACCACATTATTGACACTGCGGAGCCCCACAGCTTCAAGTCGTCTTCTGAGCCAATCCGGCGACGGGGCAACTTTGATGCCGTCAATAATCCGGGCGGTATATCGGCCGCACAAATCCGGCTCGATAATTTCTACATCGGCGAATTCTCTAACGTCTTTGTTTAGTTCGTCCAGTTCAATGGACTTGGCCATCCCTTTCGGGACAGCCGGTATCTTCAGTTCTCCGCAGGATGCCTTACGGCATTTGCCGGTCGCAGCAGCTAACTCTCGGGCAATACCGATATAGCCTAAGCAATCACCGCGGTTGCTGGTTATCTCAACGTCGATTACAACATCGTTATCAAGATGTTCTATGCCCTCACAAGGGAATCCCAAGTCGCTCAGTATCTCAGCAATTTGGTCTGCACCAAGACCGGTTTCGATATAATCACTTAGCCAATTCAGCGAAATTTTCATAAAAAAGCACCGTCAAGAAATTACAAAGCAAGATAATGACCACAGTCCGAATTAAGCGATACCTTACCCCCAAGGATCGGAACTGTCAATGGTCTGATTTTAGATTTCATGCGTTATCCTCCAGCATTGTCGTTCCTGCCCCGCATCCCCGCATCGAAGTGCGGGGTAAACTCTATGCGGGATAAACTCCAGCAGGAATCCACAAGAATTGGGTTTGATTGGGTTTGTTTTTTTGGGCCTGAGGGCGGTTTCATTTTCATAATCCTCTATAACATATACGTTTGCGTTCATTTTGGGCTTTTCGGAAATTGGGTTTGAATTGGCTTTGTTTTTTTGGAGCGTGAGGGTGGTTTCATTTTCATAATCCTTTTGCGAGAAAGCGTTTGCGTTCATTTTGGCCTTTTGGAAATTGGGTTTGATTGGGTTTGAATTGGGTTTGTTTTTTCGGACTCTCCGCTGCCATTTATTTTCATAATCCGTTGTATTATATAGATTTGCGTTCATTTGACTTTTTTGGAAATTGGGTTTGTTTTGCATAATTGTACAGCGTATAGCGTACAGCGTATAGCGTATAGCGTATTGCGGATTTGGCGCTGGTGGTCCCGCTGAGATAGGCATGCGCCATCTCACGGGATAAAATTTGGGTTTCGGTGGCCATTAGGAGAACCCCGGATTGATTATTGAA
This sequence comes from Planctomycetota bacterium, assembly GCA_043824065.1. Taxonomy (GTDB): domain Bacteria; phylum Planctomycetota; class Phycisphaerae; order Sedimentisphaerales; family Anaerobacaceae; genus NIOZ-UU13. The sequence goes on from JBDRTM010000014.1 coordinate 3,004, forward strand.
TATTGACTATTGATTATTTATTGTGACCCTAATCCATTAGTTAGATATGTATTATACGATAGATAGTCCAAAAAACAAGAGAAATCCTAAAAAATCTCCGAGACTCGGCACTAATTGCTGGATTCTCGTTAGTGAGGAGTGAGCTAAAGTGAACTAAAGTGCCTAAAGTGAAATAAAGTGCCGGTGAAGGGTAAGGTTAGGCTGTTCAAGGTTGTCGCTTAAATGAGTTTTACCGGGTGAGAGAACGCAACTTAGATGCAATTAGTTTGTCGAATTGCCCAAAATTAAGTGATAATCGAAGGATTAAAACGGTTGAGTACACCGTTGCCTAAGTCAAATCACTGTATTAAGCGAAAAGAAACCGCTTATTAACCATAAGAGCCGGTTTTTCAGGAAACCGA
>JBDRTM010000015.1:0-2318 GCA_043824065.1 Planctomycetota bacterium
TATTTTGTTTTTGTATGTTTTTCTCAAGCAGAAAATAGGCGGTATGATACCCCTCGAAACGAGTATGTCCTCTAAATGGCCTTTGAGGCGTTATAAATTTATAGCATACACTATGAGGAATTTGTAATAATAGCGAAAATAGGCAATGTGGTTAAAAAGGTTCCGCCGAAGACGGTTAATTTAAAAGCTGATAGCCTTTCTCGCATTTGCGCCGACAAGCCAGCTCTAATTCCCGATGCAGAATAGTGAGTTGGCGGTGCGAATGAACAACCGGCCGTCAGCAATGGCGATTGAGGCCTGGATGGGCTTGTCTTCCATATCGATTCGCGAGAGGACCTTGAACCGGTCGTCATCGGCGGCAAGAACAACGGCCTCGGCAGCTTCGCTTATGCAGTAGAGCTTGTCATCCCCGGCCGTGACAGATGCCCACCATGGAGCGCTGCCACCGAGCTTGCCCTGCCATTTTTGCCGGCCCGTTCCGGCATCGAGGCAGGTCAGGACTCCACCTTTTCTGTCGCCAAGGACATAGATATTGCCTTTGTAATAAAGGGGAGTGCTGACATCCGGCGATGAGCCGTCAAATGTCCATACGATGTGGTCATCAGAGAGAGTACCCTCTCCGCCGCTTTTGAGTGCTAAAAGACCCTGACTGCCCCTCGGCGGGACACCAAAAACAAGCCCTTCGCCAGTAACTATAGAGGAGATGTTGCGTTCTCTTTTGCTCTTTTGCTTGGCGTATTCATAACGCCAGAGCTCTTTGCCTGTTACCGGGTCATTGGCCGTAACGTAGTCGGCGCCTATGACGAGAATTTCGACACGTCCAGAATGTTGATGGAGTATTGGCGAGCTATAGGAGTCAAGCGACTCGTTCAGAGCATCGGTCTTGCGAGGCTGCTTCCAGATATTTTTGCCTGTTCCGGCGTCCACCGCCAGTATGAATGCATCGAGAGTCGTGCTCTTGGGAGAGCGATAGGCCGTATGGCGCCGCTGGATGAGGACATAAAGCTTGTCGTCGTAAAGCAGCGGGCTTGAGCTGTGGCCGTACTTTATCGAGATATTTCCGTATTCGGCCTCGAGATTGCGTGACCAAATGACGTTTCCCTCATAGTCCAGCCCGGCCAAATCACCGGAGCCGTACATGAAATACACATACCTGCCGTCAGTCACAGGTGAAGGCGTGGCCGGATTATTTCGGGGCACTTCTCGGCTGGACGCTCCCAGCTTTTTACGCCAGAGCTCCTTGCCGCTTCGGGCGTCAAGGCACAGGGCAAGAAGATCGTCGCTGTCTTTATCTGTCGAGCTTACAAAGACTTTGCCATTGGCGATGATAGGGGTAGCGGAACTATGGCCGGGAAGAGAGGCAATCCAGGCGACATTCTCCGTCTTGCTCCAGGTCGCGGGCAGGTTCTTCTCGTCGCTTGGGCCATTGAGAAACGGCCCTCGCCAGTGGGGCCAATCGCCAGCCAAAACCTGCGTACCCATAAGCAAACCAATAACCATTATTACTGCTGATGCTCTTCTGTTTATCATTTCTGTCGTCCTAATTGTCAGGATAAATCCAGCCGATACGCTGCGGCAAACTCAATATGCATAAAACAAAGTTCCTCACAACTCCTCCCTGAGGTCAAATATTGGTGGAACTGTAACTGAATGAGACAACTCTTTCAATAGAAAAGTCATATAAAAGAAACTTCTTTTGCAGGAACAGCGAATCAGCATTGAATGAGGCAAAACCATAAATTTTTGCTTCATCCGGTTAACGAGTAGGTGCCCATGGACAGAAGACAGAAAACAGAAGGCAGAAGACAGATTTCTGACCTCTGACATCCGGCATCGGACTTCTGTTTTAACCCTTTGGGGTAGGTGAAATTGGGTTTGTTTGGGTTTGTTTTTTTTGGGCCTGTGGGTGGTTTCATTCTCATAATCCTTTGTGGTAAATAAGTTTGCGTTCATTTTGGCCTTTGAAGAAATTGGGTTTGAATTGGGTTTGTTTTTTCGGACTGAGAAATCATCTTTTTTTCTGTAATCCTTTGTTATAAGTGAGTTTACATTAATTTTGGCTTTTCGGAGATTGGGTTTGATTGGGTTTGAATTGGGTTTGTTTTGACCAAGTGTCCAATTGCGTTTATTTTCATAAGCCGTCTGTAAACAGATACTTACGTTCATTTGCAATCCGCCTACGGCCTATTACCGCAAAATTTGGTTGGGGCTCATATAACCTATTTTGGATAAGTAGTTTACAAAGAGAGGCTTAGAATCTGGCGGAGTATAGTTTTTGCTTTGTCCATGGATTACCAGCCTATTTCCCCCTTTTTCAC
>JBDRTM010000016.1:0-10762 GCA_043824065.1 Planctomycetota bacterium
ATAGCGTAGAGCGTACAGCGGATAGTATAAGCCTAAACGCTAATTAAGCTATACTCTATACGCTATAAGCTAAAAAAGCTAAACGCTGTACGCTAAACGCTAAACGCTATAGAACCTGAACTTGTATCTGATTTTTCTGCTCGAGTTGTTCGAGGCCTTCAGGAACTTTGATTAGTGCATTTGCGTTTGCCTGAGATCTAAGGCGGCTCTTCATTTCCAGGGGACTAACAGACCGCTGCCCGCCATTTTCGTCTATCACCGCATAAAAAAACTGCGTCCAGTCTTTATCTCCTCCCACTGTTTTTGTCAGAGTGGCCGTTCTGTGCTCAAACGGGACCGGGGACTTGCCTGCCAGGTGAAATAAACCGGGCAGAGCAATTTGCAAGAAAGCCATCTCATTGGAAGGGGGGCCGCCGGGAAGGCAAAACACAGTCTTGTTATTCAATAGAATCAATGCCACCGCTTTACCCGGTCCCATTCTGACGCGATGGAAAACAATATCTCCACCCATCTCTTTCAGTACCTTTATAGTTAAGTCTCGGTCGCTCTTCCAGGCGCCACCACTGGTAATAAGAACATCAACATTTTCGAGCATACTCTCTGCGGCCCTGGAAAGGTTCTCACTTTGGTCACCGACTATGGCAACTTCGGCCTCCATTTGGAAATGTCTGAGCCAGGAAAGCAGTGTAACAAGATTGCTGGCGTAGAGTTGACCCGGCCTGAGCGGCTTGCCGGGACTGACGACTTCGTCGCCTACGGCAATGATGCCTATCCGTGGCCGTGGATGGACTCGAACAACGGAAATTCCACCGGCGGCCAATAGGCCGGTCTTAGCCGGTGTCAGAATCTCTCCAACCGAAGCGATTGGTTTGCCTTTCATCACGTCGTGTCCCTGTTCAATTATATTTCTTCCTGGACCGGCATCCCGGTAGCATAATACCCAACCGTCTTTTTCCTTGGTAAACTCGTTGGCGATCACTGTGCTGGCACCGCCAGGAATTCTTGCTCCGGTCATAATCTTGACCGCCGTTCCTGATTCTACTGTCATATCCGTGTTGCATCCGGCAACGGACCTGCCACATACCCTCAGTTTGGCAGGCCGGTCCTCTGAAGCATTTTCCAGGTCGGCTGAAACTACAGCATAACCATCTTTCAAAGATGTCCGTGCAGATGGGCAGCTCACTTCTGCAATACAGTTTTCAGCTGCTGCCAATCCTCCAACCTTATCTACCGGCAGATCTACCGGGGCAAGCCGAGTCAATTGGCCGAACATTTTCGACAGCGCTTTTTTAAAACCAATATCATATTCTGTACTCATTTGTTACTGAACCTCGATTTTGCAAAAGTCTTGCTGTAAGTGTATGTCATCAGCAGAAATTAAGCAAATATGAAAAATCCGGGCAGCTTACGCCTTTTTGCTTTTCACCTTCTATTTTGATTCGAAGGTTGCCAGGAAAATGGAGCTGGTCTCGGGAAAAAACTACCAAAAAAGGACAAAACCGTGACAAAACGGTAACAAAACGGTAACATTTGGCCGGCATAATTGGGCATGAAATGAAATACAAATGATTATTATAAAAATCCCGGAGGTATGGTATGTCTCAGAAACTTGTACTTGTACTGGCCCTGACATTGGCCGCGTTTGTGCTGCAGACCACGACGGCGGGGCAAACCTTGCCCCCGGCAATCCAGTGGATTCCGCGAGATGCGGTGATTGTGCTGGAACTGTCCGAGCCGAGAGCGCTGCTCGAAGTATTCACCAACGACAAAGCGACCGCGGCTGTCACGGCGTTGCCGCTCTACCAAGAGCAGGCTTCGAAACCTCAGCTCAAAGAGTTCCTCAATATAATCAATTTTATAGAGATCACGTTAGATACAGATTGGCGAACCGGCCTGACGAAACTAACCGGCGGCGGCATAACCTTTGCCGTATGTCCGGAGGACACGGTATTGTTGATCATCGACGCTGAAGATGAGCAGATGCTGGAACGACTTCACGAGTTTTTCCTTAACATTGCTCGAGCCGAGGCCGAGAAAAAGGGTCAATCCAATCAAGTGGCATCCACGGAGTACGATGGTGTCACGGCGTGGACGTTCAACGGAGAAGAAGCGCACGCAATCATCGGCAAGCGGCTGGTCTTTGCCAACCGTTCAGAGGGGCTCAAAGCCGTCTTGAAACTTCGCGCCGAGGGCAATAATCTTAAATTTCAAATTTCAAATTTCAAATTTCAAGTGTCGAACCCCACCTACCAGGCTGCGAAGCGGGCAGCGGGGCCTGATGTTATCGCCACAGTCTTTACGAACCTCAAGCCCTTGATGCAGCTTCCAAAAGTTGCTCAGCTTCTCGAGCAACAGCGCAACAATCCTCTGGCGGCACTGTCTTTCGCAGGAATCGTTGAAGCAGTACGCGATTCGAATTGGCTGGCATTGGGACTGCAGGTCACCAATAATCTTAAATTTCAAATTTCAAATTTCAAATTCATTCTTCGGGCATCGGTGGACGGCAAAACGGAAATTATGAAAGAAGAGAAGCCGGTTTGATGGTGACGATGCTTTGAAGAATGGAAGCTGGTTTGATGGTATGGATGCTGGTATCGAGGCTCGAAACAAGATGCTCGAGTCTCGGGCTTCCAGCTTCCAGCTTCGATACGAGTATCGATACCGTTAAACGAGATTGATTACGAAAGGCGGTGAATGATGAAAGTCTGTATCGTGACCTGCATCAATTCTACGCCGCGAAGGACGACCTCTTCCCCGACCGAACATCCGGGTTGATCTTCTTCGAGAACATGATGGGCATCTTCTTCAGCGGGCGTGACCTGACCAATGAGGTCCTGGCGGAAACCAAGCCTGAAATCCGCTTTGTAGTGGCCGAGCAGGAATACGACCCCGCGATGGGCACGCCGCAGATTAAGCTCCCCGCCTTTGCCGCAATCCTGCGGCTTCGCCGCCCGGAGCAGTTCAATAAAGTAGCTGAGGAAGCGTGGCAGAAGGCCGTGCCTAAAGTGAACTAAAATTGCCCAGTTGTAGAAGCTTGTTTGTCGGTGTCGAAGCTGGTATCGAAACTGGGGGCTGGAAGCCCGAGCCTCGAGTTTCCAGGGCGAGCATCGATACGAGCATCGACAACCTTAAACGAAATTGGTTATTGGATACGAGCATCGACAACCTTAAACGAAAACTCTACCAAACTTGACCAGCGATTCAATTTCCGTCCGGCCTTAGCAATGCCGGGCGAATACCTAATCCTAAGCTCGACCGATGGTTTAACCCGGGACCTCATCGATGCCCTGAGCCGAGAGACCGAACAAACGGTCAAGCCATTTGCCGAAACCCATAGCATGGTGGAAATCGACGTGGGCCAGTTAGCGTCGATACTGGAAACCAACCGAGAGACGCTGGTACGTAGTGGCATGGTCAAAAAGGGCAGCACGCAAGTCAACGGATAGCGTAGAGCGTACAGCGGATAGCGTAGAGCGTACAGCGGATAGTAAAAGCCTAAACGCTATACGCTATACGCTAAACGCTGAAGTTTGTTGACCACGTCAAGCTGAGCATTGGCACACACGAGGGCCTAACCCAGGCGCGCCTGGAAATGAAGCTGAATTGGGAGTGACCTTGGATACCTCCCGACATTCAAATGCGAGCACGAACCGCGCGGTAAGCTGGACGGCAATACCGAAAGGGAATCTGTGATGGCTGTGCAAATCGATAAACGGGCGAGCCATAATCAATCGAAGCGGGTTCACCCGGCGGTTGCCGAAAAGCTGACCGAACCCCGATGGGCCTGGGCTGCGTACCAACCGGATGCTCAGCGGCCCTGGAATCTTACTCAAGCCGGGCACCTGTTCCGGCGCGCAGCTTTCGGCGCCGGTTGGGACCAGCTCCAGCAGGCGCTCTCTGACGGGCCGCAGCGAGCCGTTGACAAGCTGCTGCGGCCACAAGCTGACTTGGCAGCGTTCAACCGTGCGTACGACGGGTATGAGGCCTCGGCTGCCCGCTCGCTCGACGGCCTGCGGGCGTGGTGGCTGCGGCGGATTATTCAAACGCCGCGTCCGTTACTGGAAAAGATGACACTGTTCTGGCACAGCCATTTCGCCACCAGCATTGTTAAGGTCAAAAATCCTGGACTAATGCTGCGGCACGTCCAGCTTCTTCGCAGTCAGGCCCTGAATTCGTTCCGGGACATGCTTCAAGGGATTTCACGCGACCCAGCCGTCCTCATCTGCTTAGGGGCCGATGCAAACCGCAAAGCGCTGCCGAATGAGAACTTCGTCCGGCCGCTCATGGAATTTTTCACACTCAGCCCCGGGCATTACACGGAGAAGGACGTCCGGGAAGCTGCCAGGGCCTTTACCGGCTGGTTTGCGCTAGGGGCCGGCTTCGCTATATCCCTCGCGAACACGATGGAAATATCAAGGAGATCCTTGGTGAGAGGGGCAACTTTGCGGGCGACGATGTTGTACGGATAGTGCTCGAGCAGCCGGCCACGGCGCGGACGGTGGTCTGTAAGCTGTACCGCTGGCTGATTTGCGATACCGAGGAACCCGGCGCGCTGCTGGTTGCACCGCTGGTTGAATCCTTCGCAAAAGACTACGATATACTAAAACTCGCCGAGACGATGCTCCGGTCCAACCTGTTCTTTACTCCGGCGGCATATCGCCGGCGGATTAAATGCCCGGTAGAATTCGCCCTGGGCATCGTAAAAGCTCTGGAAGGCGTGGTCTCCACGACGCAGCTTGGGCAGGACCTGGCTGGTCTCGGTCAGAATCTTTACCACCCGCCCACGGTAAAAGGCTGGACCGGCGGAAGGCACTGGATCAATAGCGCCACACTTGCGGGACGCCACAATCTGGCCCTGGCACTACTGCAAGGCTCGGGGCCATACGCCGACAAACTCAATCCGTGGGTCGTCGCCCAAAGGCACGGATGTTCGACGCTCAAATCCGCCACGCGGTTCCTGCTTGATCTGTTCCTGCAGGGTGACCTCGATCCCGATGTTTATGAAACCGTACTGAAAACGGCGCAAGCGCCGGCTGGTATCGGTAGTGATGACCCAGAGGGGATGCTGCGTCGTTTTGCACATCTGGTAGTCACGCTTCCTGAGTTTCACTTGGCTTAAATTTGGGAGAAAACACAATGTCCTATACACGACGTGATTTTCTGAAAGCTACTTTAGGGGCCTCGACTCTGTTATCGTTCACCCCGGCTGCGCCAAATTTCTTAGCTCGTTCACTGATGGCTGCCGCTCCCCGGCGTGATGACCGCGATACAGTACTCGTAGTGGTTCAACTCTCCGGCGGGAACGACGGTCTGAATACGGTCGTTCCGTACGGGGATGATGAATACGCTCGAAACCGCACGACGCTGCGTCTGCCGACCAAAGACTTGCACAAGATCGACTCGATGATGGGCTTCCATCCACGGATGGGAGCGTTTATGCGTTTGTACGAGCAGGGACACCTCAGTATCATCCAGGGCGTGGGCTACCCGAATTCAGACCGCTCTCATGAGAGCGCAATGCGGATATGGCATACCGCCGATCCCGACCAGCCCGGTCGCCAGACAGGCTGGCTGGGCCGGGCGGTTGACAGCATCTGGGGCCCCAATAGTACGAACGCACCTGCCGTATTTGTCGGGCCGATTGCCCAGCCTTTTGGCCTGAACGCGGAGCGGGTGGTCGTTCCTTCTGTCCGGTCACCTGGAGACCTCATAACCCAAGAAATGCCCGGCCATCTAAAGCGCCAATCTCAATGGAAACGCGCAGCCGAACTTCCCCGTGCTGAACAGGACAATCCACTGACGCATTTCCTGCAGCAGTGCACGTTGAGTTCCTACACCAACAGCCGGCGAATCGAGGCCGTGACCAAAACGGCAGCCGACACGGCCGAATATCCTCCGTTCCAGCTTGCCGGGAGCTTGCGTACGGTTGCCCAGCTAATTCGGGCCGATATTGGTATCAGGATATTCTTCACGGAGCTCGGCGGCGGCGGAATCGGCGGCTTTGACAACCACGCTAATCAATTAGGCAACCATTGCGCCCTGCTGCACCATTTGTCTGAGTCGGTGGCGGCCTTTATTCACCATCTGAAGCGAGATAAGCTGTTGCATCGGGTCCTGCTTATGACCTTCTCGGAATTTGGCCGAACCGTTAAAGAAAATGGACGCCGCGGAACCGGACACGGCGCTGCTGCTCCGATATTCTTAGCCGGCGGTAAGCTCAAAGGTGGTCTCCTCGGAGCACATCCCAGTCTCACTGATCTGGACAACGGCGCCCTGAAATTTGCCATCGACTTCCGCCGGGTCTATGCAGCCATGCTGGACCGGTGGCTCGGCTTCAAAAGCCGAACCGTACTCGACAGACAATTCGAGCTGCTCGATATCTTGAACGTTTGACTCCTCTGAGTTATTGGCGCCAATACCGACAAGAAGGCAAAATGGAGCAGCTCGGCGATATTAGTCCAGCCAACGGGCCGGTCAAATTTTGCTCGCTTATTTCTCTGGCACCCGAAGGGCATTTTCCATCCAATGCTCAAGCAGTATATTCATATCGACGTCGTTCATCTGGCAGTCATTATTTATATCGCCTGGAATCCTGATGGTACAGAGATCGACTATTTTCAGGACCATTCCCCCGGTACCAAACGGCCCGAGATTAGTACCAGCCAGCAAATACAGCTCACCATCCGCATCTTGCCCAAAGGCCTTAACGTACAATCCGAGGTTACGGTCATCAACTCCAATGGTGAATTCCCGGATCAGGCCTGTACTAAGATCGGCATAGAGCAGCCGACCGTCTGCAAGGAAAAAGGATGAAGAAAAGTCGCCAAAAACGTATTTGCCCCAAAGTTCCGGAATCGCGCTGCCGTGGTAAACAAAGCCGCCTCAATTGCTCCGGAAGTGCCCAGGATTACCACTATACCTGCCAGCACCGTAATTAATAATTCTTGCCTGTTCATGATTATCTCCTTTCTTTTTCATCTAAGACCCGTGCACTGATTCAACTGATTAACACAAGGTCCGTCATAAAATCCATTATATAGGACTTCTTTGGTCTTATACGTTTGACATAGTGCCGCCTGTTCATTGTTGTAACACAAAAAATTGGTTTTTTAAAAAAACAGCAAGATTTGCAAGTTCTGCTACGATTGACCGGGTTATCATTTGGTTTAAGAGCGGATTCACCGTGAGGCAATCGAATTGTGTTAAGCTCAATTCACCCCGTTAGAAGTAAAACATCGACTTCTAACGGGGTTTATCCCGTCCCGTCTTTGCCGCAAGGCATCCCGTGGACGACGGGCGGGATTAATCATTAATTGCAAGAATCCCTGCCTGACGTTATAATACATAGAGAGGACAGAAAACAGAGGACAGAACTGACTTCTGATTTCTGACTTCTGTGTCAGTATGAAGGAGACGACGATATGCGAAAAGTTACTTTGCTCTTCCATATAGTAATATTCATAGTAAGTGTGGCCGCTGTCGGCCGCTCACAGACTTATGATGTAGTAATAACGTCCGGTGAGATCTACGATGGTTCCGGCAGACTTTCATATATTGCTGATGTGGGAATTAAAGATGGCCATATCGCAGCTATCGGGCAGCTCCAGCCGGATGCGGACACGGTAATCGATGCACAAGGTCTTGCAGTTGCTCCGGGTTTTATCAATATGCTAAGCTGGGCGAATGAATCTCTTATAGAAGATGGGAGATCGCAAAGCGATATTCGTCAGGGAGTAACTCTGGAAGTTATGGGTGAAGGATGGTCGATGGGGCCCCTTAACGAAAAGATGAAGCGGGATATGAGGGAATCTCAGGGAGATATCAAATTTAGCATAGAATGGACTACGCTTGGAGAATATCTCGAATATCTTGAAAGAAAAGGGGTATCGACCAACATAGCCTCTTTTGTGGGCGCAACGACTGTTCGTGTTTATGCTATGGGATATGAAGACCGTCCACCAACCTCTGAAGAGCTTGAGCAGATGCGTAAATTAGCAGGCCGGGCGATGCAGGAAGGGGCGGTAGGTGTAAGTTCGGCGCTGATTTATGCTCCCGGCTTTTATGCTGATACTGATGAGCTGATAGCTCTTGCAGAGGTCGCGAGCCAATATGGTGGAATGTATATTTCGCACATTCGCAGCGAGGGTAACCACCTGCTTGAGGCGTTGGATGAATTGATAACAACTGCGAGAAAGGCAAATGTCGCCGCTGAGCTGTATCACCTGAAAGCTGCCGGCAAGTCCAATTGGCATAAACTCGATGCTATGATTGAAAGGATTGAGAAGGCACGCGCTGAAGGTCTTAGAATTACGGCGGATATGTATAATTATACAGCGGGTGCAACAGGTCTTGATGCCGCAATGCCTCCCTGGGTCCAGGCCGGTGGGCACCAGGCATGGGTGGCACGGCTCAAAGACCCGAGAATCAGGCGACGGGTTTTAAAGGAGATGACTACACCTACCAAGGAATGGGAGAATTTATATCTTTTAGCAGGTACGCCGGAAAATGTTCTTTTAGTGGGCTTCAAAAACGAAAGGCTCAAACATCTCACCGGGAAAACACTTGCAGAAGTTGCCAGGATGAGGGGAACATCACCGGCGGAAACTGCTATCGACCTTGTTATTGAAGACGACAGCCGCGTCGGCACGGTCTATTTTTTAATGTCGGAAGAAAATGTGAAAAAGCAGATTAAGCTGCCCTGGGTCAGCTTTTGTTCGGATGCAGGCTCTCTCGCCCCTGAGGGAGTTTTCTTAAAATCAAACCCACATCCCCGTGCGTACGGGAGCTTTGCCAGGCTTCTTGGCAAATACGTTCGCCAGGAAAAGGTCATTACGCTGGCCGAGGCAATCAGGCGTTTGACTTGGCTTCCGGCAGATAATCTCAAACTTGACCGGCGGGGAAGGCTTGAAAAAGGATATTATGCAGACATTGTCATTTTCGATCCTGACACAATTATAGACCATGCGACGTTTGAAAAACCGCACCAGTATTCGACAGGTATGGTCCATGTTTTTGTAAACGGCACGCAGGTGCTCAAAGATGGCGAACATACCGGTGCTAAACCTGGTCGCGTTGTGCGTGGACCAGGATGGAGCTCGTCGCGGCGAAGTCCCACGACGCAGCCGGAAAACTAAAACGACAAGGAAAAAGGGTCAGGAGGACAGCGTACAGCGGATAGCGTAGAGCGTACAGCGGATAGTAAAAGCCTAAACGCTAAACGCTATACGCTAAACTCTAAAGACGATAAACTATACCTGTAAGGAAATTGCGGCGCCATTATGAACGAACGAAGAGGGTTCACGTTAATAGAGCTTTTGGTAGTAATCGCTATCATCGCATTATTGATAGCGATATTAATGCCGGCCCTGCAACGAGCAAAAAAGCAGGCAAGGGGGGCCGTCTGTCAGTCAAATCTCCACCAATGGGCAAGTTCTGCGATGATGTATGCCACGGAACACGAGGGCAAAGTGTGGATTATCCCGCAGGGACTTGGAGAATGGATGGAATTATTACGCCCATATTACGCAGATGTAGATAAAATTCGCTCCTGTCCGGCAGCGACAAGGCCCTGTCAAGACACTGACGGCACGGAAGCTCGCGGCAGTGTTGATACCATGTGGGGCCGCAAAGGCGAGCAAACTGAGTGGGGAGGAAGACAAAGGGGATATTGGGGCAGCTATGGACATAATAGATGGGTTCAGCAGCGTCTCTCCCCAGCAGATACCCGGCATTGGGAGAGGTTTTCTGTGAAAGGCGCACATAATGTCCCCCTCTTTGCCGATAGTGCTTTTACACATGCTCTGCCCCTGCATACAGACCCCATTCCGCCAAAGCCCTTGATTTTTTTTTCCGACATTCCGGTAGATGCAGGCGGCCGTCAAATATGGCGGTTTTGTATCGACCGGCACGGCGGAACGATAAACGGCTGTTTTTTGGACGGTTCGGTCAGAAAAATTCCCCTATATAATTTGTGGGACTTAAAATGGCATCGCGAGTGGATACCACAGAATTATACCAAAGCAGATATTCATTGGTTAAAGTAAAGGTTTTTAGAACGTGGTGCTAAACAGTCGGTTTCATAGCACTGTCGGCGGTAATTTGCATAACGGCACCAATCAGCTCATTGGGGCATACGCAATCCACAGTCCGCAGTCCCGAAAGGGACGCCTTGTGGCGGATGCCTTACGGCAGATGCCTTACGGCATATCCCTTACGGGAGATGCGGCAAATTATCCTGCCCGTGGCGGCAGGCTTCCTCACTCATCAGTTTTACCAGCTCCTTTTTAACGTGCTCCGGCAGGTCTGGTGGCTCATAACTTTCCAGTAATTTTTCCACTTCACGATGCGCCCGCTGCTCGAGGGTTAAAGCGCCATCTTGTTCCCATCGTGACCTGCGGGCACGGTCTATGACGGGGCCCGGGAAAAAGTGTTCCTTCTCGAGGTAGCGTCGAGTATGCCCGGAGATAAGCAGATGTTTTTCCTCAAGCAATTCCTGAAATATTCCCAGTGCCGGGAAATCCTCTCTCGGTTCAATTCCGGCAATCAACCGAAAGGCCATACCGCAGATTTCGTTGTCCACAACGAGTTTTTCAAGAGACAGACAGCTTTCAAAATCAAGCATACCAGGGCCGGAAATGTTGTTAATTCCGGATAGCGCAGCCAATGCAGCACCGATCCCACTTTCCAGACCTGCCTGGGTGTCAAGCTGTTTGGAGTCGCTCAAAGAGATGTATGCCTGGGTGGGCAGGTGGAGGTACTTGCC
>JBDRTM010000017.1:0-3889 GCA_043824065.1 Planctomycetota bacterium
TACTTCCTGGTTTCTGCCCTCTCTTTTTTACCTGCTAACTATTCTGTAAAATATTTATACCCGTAGCCATTCTGAGCACTTCTCCGAGGGCCTGCGTTGCAAAACCCTTGGATTCAGTGGTAAACGGCACAACTATAATACAGGGAATCGGCATACCCTCGTAAGCCGAGAAAACTTCGTCAGCCGCCGGGGCTATATTTTCGGCGACCACTACGAGCGCATACTTTTCACTGATTATTTTCTTTGCGTTTTCGGCAATGTCACCGGCCGTCAGGCCTACCGGGTACGTATCTACCCCGAGCGCCGAAAACGGCATCACAAAATCAGTACCACCTAAAACTGCTATTTTACCTTCCATAATTCGTATCTCAGTGAGCTAAAGTGTGAAGTGCCTAAAGTGCCTAAAGTGACACTTACGTGTCATCCTGAGGCGAAGCCGAAGGATCTGGCCACCGAAAAAGAGATTCTTCGCTTCGCTCAGAATGACAGCTTTGCTGTCACTTTAGCTCATTTTAGCTCACTTTAGTTCATTTTAGTCACGCTTCACAAGATACACTATTCTTTAGCTCGGTGGTTCGGCCTCTGCCAAAAGCGCTTTGATGTCCGCTTCAAAGACAGCTTTGTCTCGATACCCCACGTACTTGCGCCGGATATTGCCTGCCGAGTCGATGACGAAGGTGGTCGGTATGCCCGGAATGCCACCGTACGCTTTATCGACCTGGCCATCGGTCATCAGAATCGGGTAGTTGATCCGATACTTCCGGGCAAAGGATTTGACAACGCTAACGCCTTCACGATCTACCGAAATGCCCACCATGGCAAATCCCTGAGCCTTATATTGTTCGTAAAGCTCGATGAAATGTGGGATCTCCACCACGCAGGGTGGACACCAAGTCGCCCAGAAGTCGAGTATAACCACTTTGCCCTTGAAGTCTGACAGGCTGATCTGGTTACCTTTCAAATCCTGTAATGTAAAGGAAGGTGCGGGTTTGGCGCCGGGGCTTGTCGGGGCTTTGTCGCCAGGTGGTTTTGTTGGTTTTTCTTCAGCCTTAACCTCAGCTTGCTCAGCTTGCTGCGGTGGCTCGGGTTCTTTCTTCTTACACCCGCTGGCGATAAATGTTAACACCAAAATCAAACAGAATAGTTTTATTGGTTTCATTTTAATTGCCTTCCATAAAATTTCGTATTTCGTACTGTAACCTGCACTGTTATTCTGAACCCTTCGCTTCGCTCGAGGACAGGCTCCGGGCAGCGAAGTGAAGAATCTCTCATTCGTTGGCCAGATTCTTCGCTGCGCTCAGAATGACAAAAAAGGCGCTCAGAATGACAAAGTATATCTCATAATTTCTGTCTCGTTTCACGAGATGCGGTCCAGGATAAGTTTCGTATCCAGGTGATTCTTTTTCGCAGTCAGAACCAATCTGACTGTGCGGATTTCGTTTTCCTTCATTAACAAAAAAGCAACAATCGGCTGAGGGCCGGCGGTAATCAGAACCGTCGATTTCAAAAACCCGGTCAAATGCTCTTCGCACTGCTGCTCAACCCTCAAAAAAGATTTATTCGACACCAAGTAATTAGCGCCCGTATCAACAATTCGATGGTACGGCGTTACAAAGAACAACGGCCCTAATGCTTCGTAGCCGAGCTCGGCGCCGTGCCTGAACCGCTCTAATTCAATAAAACCGCCTTCCAAAAAGACATTACCCCGCACCAAAAAAGCTTCGGCTTCCGCCGTTTTGGTGCGGGACTCGGACTCGGTGAATTTGAGCCGAAGCATTGTGCGAATGTTGGTCAGGTCAATCTGTATCCTAAAAAACCCGAGCAGAAAAATGCTTTTTAATCGGCGCGCCTGCTCTAAATTGTGTTGTGCCTGGACTCTGTCTATAGCGTAATCGACCTGGCGAATGTCTTTGTTTTGATAATAGCCCAAAACCGCCTGCTCGACAGCTTGCCGGATGTAATCAGGAAATACCGGCTTGCTAAATTCATCTTCCTCAGAAAATATTTGCTCAATCAGCTCCGGCGGCACGTTGCCGTCGCTGCTGTAATCTGTTCCCAATTCTTTTTCGGTCAATGTTCGCCGGACTGCCAGCCGAAGGTTTGCAAAATCATCGCGTGTCCTGAACAGCTCAACAACCGGCTCATCAAGCATTAAATCCGAGAAAAGCTCCCGCACCGCTGCTCTTCGCTGCTGCAAGATTTCCTCTACTTCGGCAAAGTCCTTGCCGCCCCGCGGCAGGGCGTACTCGCTCCCACTCAATAAATCAGCAGCCTGCTCGAAGTTCTCAGCGTTGGCCATATCGAGCAAAGCGGCCCTGCTTAGCATCTGCATTTCGAGCGTGCGTACCAGGGCCGTCTGGAACGTATATCGCCAGTCGTCACCACCAATAGGCGGATATGTGTAAAAATCGAGAATAGCTTGTTCAGCAAGTTCAGGCATTTATATCGTATAAATCCGAAACTCGACCCGCCAGCGGCGGGTATCGATCCAAACCCAGCGTTGCTGGGTCGAAATCCGAAACGAATTCTAAATTCTAATGTTCAAATTCTCAAAACTTTTTGTTTTGGACATTTGAATTTTGGTAATTTGATATTGTTTCGTGTTTCGGATTTCGTATTTCGTATTTCATACAGCAAATAGTTCTTTTGCTAATTCGATCTCCAGCTCCTTGCGTGCCTGGCCCAGCAATACCTCCATAGAGACGTTTGTTTTAACTTTGCCGCGTTTTAAGATAAAGCCGGCCCCCAGGTCCTGCCTTTCGTCAGATAACCTTAAATCACTTTTGTAGTCAGTGCCTAATTCGCGGTTTATCTGCTTTATAAACTCATGGTCGATGCGACCTTCGTTTGTATCAACTACCACCTCTTCGTCGCCGGTCTCGACCGCATCGAGTATCAGTTTTTTAATCAGAGCGCGATATTCCTCATCGGGCAAATCTTGTAGCTGCCGGCGGGCCTGCTCAAAGACTTCATCAAGTATCTTCCTTTTCTCAGTTAAATACTCTTTGGCAATATCCATCCTGGCCGCGGCAAGGATATGCGATTTTTCATCTTCGCCAACCTTTTTAGCAAGGAGCTCCGTCTGCTTTTTATATTCGTCCAACTGCTCGTTGAGCTTAGCCTGCTCAACAGCATCCTGGTCATCGGCCTGCTTTTTTATCTTATCTGCCTCGGCCTTGGCGTCGGCTAATATCTTTTCTACTACCTGTTCAGCTTCCATAATATCGTATCTCGTATATGCGTTTAAGCGTAAATGAGTTAATGCGTTCACTCATTCGCTCATTTGCCCATTTACTTTTCCACTTATCCACCCGTTGGCCAACTTATGCCGAACAGCAGCATAAACATTGTTACCAGCAGTCCCAGAACGGCATAGACTTCGACCATAACGGCATAGACAACGCCGGCCTTAAATGCCATTTCCGGTCTTTTTGCAGCCATCAGGATACCGCCCGAACAGACCCTGCCCTGGAAGATTGCGCTTACCAGACCGGCAAATGCGATGGGCAGACAGGCTATCAACACCTGCAGTCCCAGCGTCGTGCTCAACTCGGGAACTCCCTCTTCTCCAAAGAAGTTGAGATTGAGCATCACAAGGAACGCCGCCAAAAAGCCGTAGAAGCCCTGGGTACCGGGCAGCACGACCATAATAAACATCTGCCCGTATCTTTCCGGCTTTTCACTCAGTACACCGGTCGCACTTCTGCCGGCGGTACCGATTCCAATTGCCGAGCCGATGCCTGCCAATAAAGCCGCCAACCCTGCGCCAATCAAAGCCAATGTCAGTCCATAATCCATTGTCAAATCTCCTTTCTTTCGTATCTCGTATAGTAGTGAGCTAAAGTGACTAAAGTGAGCTAAAGTGACAGCTTTGCTGTCATTCTGAGCG
>JBDRTM010000018.1:0-6291 GCA_043824065.1 Planctomycetota bacterium
AGTCCAACGTCGCCCGCAGCAAGGACATAGCCAAACTGCTCGGTGTGTCCAGGTCCTCAGTTACCGGCGCCTTGCGGGTCCTGAAGAAAAAGGAGCTGGCCAACTATAAGCCTTATGACTATGTAACACTCACCGAATCCGGCAGGATTGCAGCAGCCGAGATTGCCAATAAACATAATATCCTGAAGTCTTTTTTCGTCAATGTCTTAGGTGTCGAGTCGGATGTTGCCCAGAAGGCAGCCTGCAAAGCTGAACATTCACTCGGTCCCCGGATTATTACAAAGCTTCTGTGTTTTATCGACTTTGTAACCCAAAGCAGCAAAAATGGTTGTGATTTGCCGGACGAATTCCAGAAATTCTGTAATAGCAAGAATCAGAACGTCTCAGTAAGCGAGATAACAGCAATGGAGCAAAAGAAAACAAGGCCTTTGTCAAAGGTTCAGGCGGGAGAAACGGTAAAGTTAGCCGGCATAGAGGCCGGACGGAGTTTGAACAGCCGGCTCGCCTCAATGGGGCTTGTGCCAAACGTGAAAATAAAAGTCGTAAGCAACAGCCGTCCCGGACCTTTTGTGATAAGCGTCAAGAACTCAAAAATAATGTTAGGCAGGGGAATGGCTCATAAGATTATGGTTTTGTGAAAACCG
Organism: Planctomycetota bacterium; assembly: GCA_043824065.1. Lineage (GTDB taxonomy): Bacteria > Planctomycetota > Phycisphaerae > Sedimentisphaerales > Anaerobacaceae > NIOZ-UU13. The sequence continues at coordinate 645 of JBDRTM010000018.1, forward strand.
GCAGCTTTTGAGCGAACCATATTTTTAGACGGGAAAATTCATTCAACTTAAATTTCGCAACAAAAACAAAGCTGTGAAGCAGACCGCAAGATTATGGACAAGAAAATTAAAGTAGCCTTAGCCGGCAACCCTAACAGCGGAAAAACCTCCATATTCAACATGCTGACCGGTGCGCGCCAGCACGTAGGCAATTACCCCGGAGTAACAGTAGAGAAGAAGGAGGGCATCTGTAAATACGCCGGTTTCGAAATAACACTCGTGGATTTGCCGGGGACGTATAGCCTAACGGCCTATTCGATAGAAGAGCTGGTTGCACGTAACTTCATAATCGAGGAGCGCCCGGATGTTGTGGTTGATATTGTCGATGCCTCCAATATCGAACGGAACCTGTACTTAGCGACCCAGCTTATTGAAATGAATATGCCTTTGGTTCTGGCATTCAATATGAGTGACATCGCCGAACAAAAGGGATTGCAGTTCGACACTGAACAGATGTCCAGGCTCTTGGAGGCGATGATAGTCCCAACCGTTGGAAATAAAGCTAAAGGCAAAACAGAGCTGCTCGATGCCATTGTCGAAACATCCCGCCAGGAAAAGCTGCAGCGCACTCATAAGGTAAAGTACGGCGAGGAAATCGAGCAGGAGCTGGCAGAAATCGAAACACTCATCAATGATAAAGAGCAGCAGTTGGCAGAAAAGTACGGCTCACGATGGCTCGCTGTCAAATTGCTGGAGCAGGACCCTGATATTACTGCAAAAGTCCACAGCAAAGAGGTGCTCGATCTAATTACAGCCCGCACCGAGCATCTCAGGGGTATTTTCGCCGATGAGCCCGAAATTGTAATGGCGGACCGGCGGTATGGTTTCATATCTGGCGCCTGTCAGGAGACTATAAAGAGCACGGTCGAATTGCGTCACAACACCAGCGATATGATAGATGCTGTAGTAACAAATCGCATTTTGGGGCTGCCGATATTTCTGATATTGATGTACTTGGTCTTTTTTTCGACATTTAAGATAGGCGAATATCCGATGAGCTGGCTCGAGCAGTTTTTCGGCTGGGCTTCTAAAACGATAGCCGCCTTTTGGCCCACCGGCTCCGAGAACTGGCTAATGTCTCTTTTAGTTGATGGCGTTATAGGCGGAGTAGGGGGGGTGCTTGTATTTCTGCCAAATATTTTGTTGTTGTTTTTAGCGATCGCGCTTCTTGAGGATTCAGGCTATATGGCCAGGGCCGCATTTATTATGGACAGCATCATGCACAAAATTGGGCTGCACGGCAAAAGCTTTATACCGATGCTTATCGGTTTCGGATGTTCTTTGCCGGCGATAATGGGCACACGAATACTCGAAAACAGACGCAACAGGTTTACGACAATAATGATAATACCATTGATGAGCTGCGGCGCAAGGCTGACGATTTATGCACTGATAATACCGGCTTTCTTCCCGGAAAAATGGCGCGGGCCAATCCTCTGGTTTATGTATTTGATAGGAATTGTGCTGGCGATTATTTGCATTAAGGTTTTGCGATTGACCGTCTTCAAGGGCGAAACCACACCATTCGTTATGGAGCTGCCGCCTTATCGTATGCCTACCCTCAAATCTATCTGTATTCACATGTGGCATAGAGGCTGGATGTATCTGAGAAAGGCAGGCACAATAATCCTTGCCATATCGATTATACTCTGGGCGGCGGGTAGTTATCCGAAACCGAGCGAGCAATCTTTGAAAGGTTTGAATACTGAGCAGGCAAGGCAAGCCGGATTGGAGTATTCCTTGGTTGGCCGATTAGGGCGAACCATAGAGCCTGCGTTAAAACCGCTGGGCTTCGACTGGAAAATCGGAACGGCCCTTATCGGCGCAACCGCTGCTAAAGAGGTGTTTGTATCACAATTAGCAATAGTATATGCCGTCGGTTCGCGACAAACGGGGGACTCCGGCAGCGCTGAGCAAAAAACACAGAGTTTACGGGAACAATTAAAGGCAAATTATTCACCTTTAACGGGTTTTTGCATTATGTTGTTTTGCCTGATTACAACCCCCTGTGTGGCAACGGTCGCAATGACAAAACAGGAAACAAACTCCTGGGGCTGGGCGCTGTTCCAATTCTTCGGCCTGACGGTTTTAGCTTATGTGGTAACGCTTATCGTTTATCAGCTCGGCAGCCTTTTCGGGTGTGGCTAATTTTTCTGGCAACACGGGGTGGCTTGCCCTGGAGTTTACCCTCGATGTTAGCTCACTTGCTTTTCTGTCGGGGGCCAGTTCTTGTCCCCAAGAGCTTGTCCCCGGTGTGTGCTTACTTGCTTTCTTAGTTTACCCAGAGTTTATCCCCGAGAGCCCCCCCCCTTGACTCGCAGCAGGGGAATGTTAGCTCACTTGCTTTTCTGTCGGGGGCCGGGGGTCTAATTAGTGCGGGGTCATTGCCAGCACCTCACCGGATTCTCAGGAGGAATGTAAAATAAACTAAGATATTGGCTGAATTACGCTAACGTCATTCTATTAAAACAATTACAGATAACATCGTGCCGAATGAGATTGCTTAGTTCATTAGGAGTCCGCATCACAATCTATTTCTTCTTCACCTTCATATAAAATATAATTGCCTTTTTAAACCCTTGATGGTAGTATTGTCCTAAATCTGTCAATAAAAAACGCTCTGGGGAAATAAACAAATGGCGGAGAAATTACCGGATGTGTAGTGTACCTTCCAGAGTTGTGGAACTTATTGAAACCTTTGATCGGAATGTCGAAGCATATCATTCGCAGCAATATAACGAGACCCAGCTTCGCAGAGAATTCATCGACCCATTTTTCGAAGAATTAGGCTGGGACGTAACAAATAAAGCTGGCAACGCCCAGGCCTACAAAGACGTCATTCACGAAGATGCCATAAAGGTCGGCGGCACAACCAAGGCACCGGATTACTGTTTTCGCATTGGTGGAGTCCGCAAGTTTTTTCTCGAAGCAAAAAAACCATCCGTAAACATCAAAGGCGATCCGCACCCAGCTTATCAGTTAAGACGTTATGCCTGGTCCGCCAAACTGCCTTTGTCAATACTTACCGATTTCGAGGAGTTTGCAGTTTACGATTGCCAAACCCGCCCAAAGCAGACCGACAAGGCCGATACCGCACGTATTATGTATTTCACCCATAAACAATACTCCGAAAATTGGAATAAAATCGTTGACATATTCAGTAGAGACGCAATATTAAAAGGTTCTTTCGATAAATTCGCAGTTGCAACTAAAGGAAAACGTGGCACAACAACCGTCGATATTGAATTACTCGCTGAAATCGAAAAATGGCGAAAAATGCTGGCCAGAATCATCGCCTTTAGAAACAGACCTCTCTCCAGAGACGAAATAAACTTCGCTGTTCAGCGTATTATAGACAGAATCCTCTTTCTACGTATGTGCGAAGATAGAGGAATCGAACAGTATCAACAGCTTCAGTCTATAATTAGTGGTGACCGTACATATCCTCGGCTTTGCGAAATCTTCGAAAAGGCCGACCAAAAGTACAACTCAGGCCTTTTTCATTTCCACGATGAACCCGGCCGCGCCACACCCCCCGATGACCTAACGCCAAATATAACCATCGACGATAAAGACCTAAAATATATCCTACACAGTCTTTACTACCCCTTGTGCCCATACGAGTTCTCAGTCCTGCCCCCCGAAATCCTCGGAAATGTTTATGAGCAGTTTCTTGGAAGTGTCATAACAATCTCAGGTGCCCATCGGGCTGATGTTGTACCAAAACCGGAAGTAAAAAAAGCCGGCGGCGTCTATTACACCCCATCATATATCGTTGATTACATCATAAAAAACACCGTTGGCCGGCTCCTCAACGACCATTCCGTCATCTCTGAAAGCGTGCCTGTTGTCATTCCGAGCGCAGCCGAGGAATCTATTAAAAACAGTCATTGCGAGTCCGCCAAAGGCGGACGTGGCAATCTCAAACCTCTTACCCCAAGACAAATTGCAAATCTGAAAATCCTCGACCCCGCCTGTGGCTCCGGCTCTTTCCTCTTGGGAGCATATACGTATCTCTTAAATTACCACCGCGACTGGTACGTTGACAACGACCCGCAAAAGTACACAAAGAAAATCTATCAGGGCAAAGGTGCTCAGTGGTATCTGACAAACGCCGAAAAGAAAAGAATACTCCTCAATAACATCTTCGGCGTCGATATCGACTCCCAGGCCGTTGAGGTTACTAAGCTTAGCTTGCTCTTAAAAGTCCTCGAAGGCGAAGATGCTCAAACCCTCGAAAACCAGTACCGCCTCTTTCACGAAAGAGCACTCCCCGACCTCGCCAACAACATCAAGTGCGGCAACTCACTCATCGGCCCCGACTTCTATGAAACCATCGACTCCGAATCAGTAACTGATGAACTCCGGCAAAAAATAAATCCCTTCGATTGGAATGCCGAATTTCCACAAATCCCCTCCGGAAAAAATCCCGGCTTCGACGCCGTAATCGGTAACCCACCATACATAAGAATTCAGGCGCTCAAGAGCACTCAGCCTGAGGCAGTATCTTATTTTAGCCGGAAGTATGAGTCGGCTTCCAAAGGTAATTACGATATTTACGCCGTTTTTGCAGAAAAGGGACTCGACCTTCTTAATCAAAGTGGACGGTTAGGATTCATTTTGCCACATAAATTCTTTAATGCTCAATACGGACAACCTTTGAGGAATTTGTTGGTGAAGGGCAAAAACCTGTCGCATGTTGTACATTTCGGACATCAGCAAGTCTTTATTGGTTCCACGACATATACATGCTTGTTATTCTTGGAAAGCGCGGCCCAAAAGAAATGCAATGTCGTAAAAGTAAAAGACCTCGCAGAATGGCGTAACACAGGAAAAGCAATTGAAGGAACAATTTCTAATGATAATCTTGGCGGCAATGAATGGAATTTTGTTGTAGGAAAAGGAGCCGAACTTTTTAAGAGGCTTAGCAAAGCTCTGCTTAAGTTAGGCGATGTTGCAGATATTTTTGTGGGGCTACAAACAAGTGCAGATGATGTATTTATTATGGATTTCATTCAAGAAACATCAGAAGGCCTAAAGCTAAAGAGCAAAGCTCTTGATGACGAGTTGATTTTAGAAAAGGACTTATTGTTCCCATTGATCAGCGGAACTGATGTAAACCGTTACTCCACTCTCCCTGAGCGCCAGTATATTCTTTTTCCGTACAAAGTTGAAAATACATCAATACAGTTAATTGACTTTGACGTGATCTCCGAATGCTACCCAAAAACCGCAGCTTACTTAATTAAAAACAAAAAGAAGTTAGAACAACGCGAAAAAGGTAAGGTAAAAGGGCCACGATGGTATGGCTATATTTATCTCAAAAATATGGCTCGCCAGTCCCACGTCAAACTCTGTGTACCACGTCTTGTAGAAAATTTATACGCAGCTTATGATGACAAAGGTACTCACTTTTTGGATAACGTTGATGTTGGTGGTATAACTCTAAAAGCAAAGCACGGACAACATGAGTTAAACTACCTCCTTGGTTTGCTTAATTCAAAACTTTTGCAATGGTATTTTCCATTTGTTAGCGCGCCTTTCCGTGGAGGATGGTTCTCTGCAAATCGGCAATTTCTATCTCAGTTGCCTATTCGCACAATTGATT
>JBDRTM010000019.1:0-15575 GCA_043824065.1 Planctomycetota bacterium
CAGGCTCCGCTACGCTCCGCCTGGCGGATTGCAGGATAAAGAACGTGGATAACTCTCTAATCAAGGTTGGTACATAATTCGGGGTCAGATCAGGGTTGTGCGAGTATCTCCGAGCTAATCGGGAGCAGGGCATCTAATGACAAGCCCAATATTATTTTCATTTTAGCTGATGACTTAGGCTGGGCAGAGCTGGGGTGCTACGGCAATAAGTTCAACGAAACACCCAATCTCGATAAATTAGCGAGCCAGGGTATGAGGTTTACCGAAGCTTACGCAGCGGCCCCGGTTTGTTCGCCTTACCGGGCAGCGCTGATGACGGGGCAATATCCGGCAAGAGTCGGTATTACCGACTACCTGCGGCCCAACGATGCCAAGCATCTTTCGACTGATTATGTTACTATTGCCGAGATGCTCGGGCGGGCCGGTTACGCTACGGGCATCATCGGCAAATGGCACCTCACCGGTTATGCCAACCACGGTGCGAAGGAAATTGGGCCCGACCTTCACGGCTTTGATGAGGTAATTGTCTCGGAAAATCGCGGCATCGGCGGGGGCAGCTACTTTCATCCCTACCACTTCAACCGCGAAATCAAGAAACGTCTGCCCGGCAGAGAACATCTGGTTGACCGCTGTAACCTCGAAGCGGTCGAGTTTATCGAGCGGCACAAAGATGGGCTGCCAGCCCTTTGAGTGTCCCACGCGCTTTGTTTCTTTCTGAGATGCTCTAACGTGCCAGCACCTCGATTCTCTACGATTTCACTGCCCGGTTGTAGATACGGACGTCATCGACGAGGCCGGACCAGAAAGTGGTTGGATCAAGGTCTTCTCCGGCGCCAATGTACAGACCACCATCCGAATGTGCTCCAGCCACAGCGTTAATACCCATAGCAACCTCAACACCGTCCACGTATAGACGGCTGCAAAAGCCGCCGAGACCGTACACAAGGCCGATATGATGCCATTCAAATCTGTGAAAGTTCCCTTCACTGTACAACACGTTTGTATCGGTGTGTCGGATTAGGCCGACCGGGACGCAGACACTGGAGATCGCATATCTCTATCTGAATACCTTTTCCAGCCTGTTGAACCAAGCTATCCTTCACCACGCGTTCAAGCGTTTCCGGCTCCATTTCAACGCGGGCATTGATGACAAGCTTGGCACGACCGGGAGTATCGGTGATGTCACCGCGTAGTTCCACATTGTCCTCCAGACGCGTCAGATTCGAGACGATATGTTCGTTACCTGCGGTGAGCAGTGTTTTGATATGACCAATTGGGGTCGCCTGGTCAACGAACACCGTCTTCATTCGCTCCATGAGACCTTGACAAAAGGAACGCCAACAAGGTAAATAATCCTCAACAGCCTGCAGTTCGACCTCACTGTTGAGCCATCCCAGCACGGCTTCACCCTCTGCATAGATATCATAGTCGATGTTCGCGATGTTTAGCCCGACAGCATCACTGGACAAGACGGCCTCCAGCCAAGCGTCCAACCCCTCTCCCGTGCGAGACGAAAGCCGGCAGATGCGAGCATTGGGAAAACGCTGAGCGACTTGACTGTTCAGGCTCGCGCGGTCATCCTCACTGAGGAGATCCACCTTGTTGATGACAATGATATCCGCTTCCTCCAATTGTTTGCGGAAGATGTAGGCGGTACTCGTGTGCATGGCTGTTTGGCGCCCGGACAGGATGTCACGCAGACGATTGGGATCCACCAGAACCGACAACGGTGACAGGGTAAATTCCTGTTGGAAGCGGTCCTTGAGCGGCTGCAGGATCGTGGCCGACAAATCCGTACAACTGCCCACCGGTTCCGCAATCAGGATGTCAGCCTCCAATTTGCTGCGCAATCGATCTGCTGCACCAACCAATCCCTGGAAGTTACAGCAGAAACAGCTACCTGCTACTTCTTCGACATCCAGGCCCTGTCCATACAGCAGATGGGTATCCACCAGATCCGGAGCCTGGTCATTCGTGATCAGTCCCACACGTTTACCCTGTGCCATCAATCGCCTGGCAGCCTCCCAGAGCAAGGTTGTTTTTCCTGCACCAAGGAAACCACCCACAAACACCAAACGCGTCTTCTTCATAGTTTTCATAGTTATTGTTCTCCCAATAGCAACACGTCCCTTGATAAGATTATGTTCCGACACCAGCGCCCCAGGCGCAAGCAGATAGTGATATACCCCGGCGCCGGCCACGGCCCCGAGAATCGGCGCCAGAATGTAAACTGTAAAGAATCCCCCACGGGGACCAGGGATTGCAATCACACCCCACCCGGCCAAATAACTGAAAAATCTGGGCCCAAAGTCACGAGCTGGATTCAGACCGGCCTGCGTAATAGGGGCGATGATGGATATGATAATGGCAACCGTCAGGCCAATGAACAAAGGACGCAGATGCCGGCCCGGACCTGCCTGGTTCCTTGTCTCGGTGACAGCAAATACAAAAAAGGCCAGGAACGCCGTGCCGATAGCCTCGGCCAGCATGGCCTGCCGATGGGTGACAACACCTAACCTCCACCCGGCACTGTGAGCCACGGCCGGATTAGGAAAATATTCACCATAGACCATGGCGGACAACTCGCTGCCGGGACTGCCACGCACAATCTCATGGGCCTGCTCAAAACTGCTGAGAATGTTGCAGAAGAGGATATGCAGAACCACTGCACCCAGAAACGCCCCCAGGACCTGCGAGACAATATAAGGCAAGACCTTTCGGCGTGAAAATCCCCGAAAGACAGTAAATGCAATAGTAATTGCGGGATTGATATGGGCCCCGGAGATCGCACTAGTGGCATAGATTGCCAAGGATATGGCCACGGCCCACACAATCGCCACCTGCCACAGACCCGCTTGAGCACCCGTCAGAACCGCCGCATGAACCGCACCTACGCCAAAGAAAACCAGGACAAAGGTGCCGATGAGTTCGGCTCCACACTCATGAATCAGGCGCGCATGCCTTCTCATTACACCTCCCCCGTGCTTCGTTGCTGAGCCATAAGCAGAATCCCGTCAATAGAATTGCGATAAGCATTCAGCGTCTGGACCCAGGTCGCCAAACACGCCTTGCCGCGTTTGGTCAGATGGTATTCTCGTCTCATTGGGCCACTGGCCGACGTTTCCACTTTAGAGCGAACCAACCGCTCCTTCTGCATGGTCTTCAAAGTACGATACACGCCAGAGCGATCCGGCCCTTGCTCCCAAGACACCATATCCTGCAGTTGATCGCTGATCTTATAGCCATGCGCCGGTTCTTGCGCTAACACTGCAAGCACTGCCGGCCGGACCAACCGTGCCAGTGTCTTACCCCGACAGGCACAATCCTTGAACTTCATAAGTGTTCTTCTCCAGTATGTGAGTAAGTCAATTAGTCAAATTATAGCATCCTCAAGCCAGCTGTCAAGGGGAAAAACATTATGATGTGTTACGAACTTTTTTACATTTATTGACTCAGGTAACGATCGTTGCGATCTGCCCCAGCGTGGAAAAAATAAGCAAAAGCGCAGCGACCTTCGTCAATTTCAGATAGGGATGCTGGTTTCACGAGACGGCTGGGTGCCGCTTTTGGCCAGACTTTATCGCGGCAATCATAATGATGTCAGTACCTTCCCTGAAGGATTAAAAGCTATTCGCCAGCAGTGTAAAGAACTGTCGATTTTGCCTGAGCGTGTTACTCTGGTGATGGATAAAGGTAATATATCGAATAAGAACTGGCAGTTGCTGGATGAATCGGGATTCGGCTATGTTACTTCATTGCCGCCCGGCCAATACGCTGATTGTTCTACTCGTTCACTGGATGAGTTTAGCAGTTGTCTTGTGCCTGATGTTGGCCAGATGAAATGTTTAGGTACTCGTGCGAAAGTAGCCGGCAAAGAGCGTCATGTACCCTACCAGGAAACCGGTTCTGGTGGTTATCCAATGCGGGCGATACGGACACACGATTTCCTGTATATCCGCAACTTCAAGCCGGACCGCCGGCCCGCCGGCCATGCCAAAGGTTATGCTCAACCTACGAATATAGTTGTATCCCGCCCACTCGGCACAATGTATGGTTACGGAGATGTTGATGCCTCGCCCACAAAGTCTTATATGTTGAAGTACCGAAACGAGCCGCAGGTTGCCGGATTATTTACTCTGGCCTTTGGAAAGCGTCCGGCAGAGGAGCTTTACGACTTACGCAAAGACCCCAGCCAATTAAATAATGTCGCCGGTGAGCCTGAGTACACCAAGATAAAACGCAAGTTGGCCGCTGCTTTGATGGCGGAGCTGAAGGCCACCAAAGACCCCCGCGTTTTAGGCAGGGGCGACCTGTTCGATAAGTACCCCTATTACGGCGGCGGGCGGAAAAATATCTCCCAAAAGCCAAGTAAAACAAAACGTTGATTCGAGTTTTGCTTAGGTTGTTCGCAGAACAATTTCAGAAAAAAGGCCGAGCTAATTCATCCCTTCACTACGTTCAGGACAGGCCTGAGCACTGTCGAAGGAATCAACTCGGCCTTTGGGGCAAGAATCATATTTCTCAGCAAATTTACTTCGGCAGATTCTCCGGCGCTACGTCTTTTACACTCAAATCGCCATAGATAACACGATAGGTTTCGGAGCCTTCGGGCTGATACCAGAATACTGCCTTGTCGGCATCGCCGAGTTTTACGCCACTGCCCGCATAGTGATGGTCTTTAAGGCCCATCACGAATAACATTCCCTTGCCCAGTGTCATTCCCTTTTGCGTCCCTTCTTCGGCTGAAACTACCGATTCAGCAAGTTTTGCTTCGATATGGGGAAGCTGACTCATTATTTTCGTCATGCCTATGGCCTCAGGGAAATTGCCGTCCAGTAGAAGCTCGGCCCAGATGCGTAAGCACTCAACGAGGTCCTGCTCTGTGGATGTCGTCATGTCGAACACTTTCTTCTGCTCCGTATATCCATCCGGCACATCCATACTGACCAGCGACTCTAACTCTTCTACGGGCACATTAAACTGGAAGTTCTTGAAGACAATAGATAACGGTGATTGAACCTCAATGCGTACAGGCAGGGCCGTTTCGGCATCGGCCCAGATCGTAAATTCCCCGGCCAAAAACCCAATAACCTTTTGTCCGTCGATTTCTTTTTCACCAAGTTCCTTGGCTACAAAATCAGGATTGTTCTGCAAGTCGGTAATAACCTTCCGAAGAAAAGCCACGTAATCTCTCGTTCCTTCCTGAAGCGAGCCTCGTATATCAGAATATGCCGCTATTTTTCCCTCGGTATGGAGCGTGAGCATTTTCGCACTCTCCGGGTCAATAATATTGACGACATGTTCCTGCCTGGATATGACCCTTCTGATTCGCTGATCCACAATGATATCATGGATGACAGGGCCTGTTTCTTCGTCGCCCACAATCATGTCGAGAATCAAAGTCCTCGCATTGAGGATAGGCTCGACAACCTTAGCAAATGTCACAGTGCCTGAACCAAACTGCTGAATACCTATCAGGACTGCAACAATGATTACCGCCGCAGCGGCCATTCTTGTGATTGAACTTTTCATAATTAGTCTCCTTAGTTTGAGGCCTGCGCCGGCTTTGTTAGCCGCTTTGAGCCTCACATTCTGTTCTCGAACAATACGGTTTAAGACCTCATTTTCAAGGTCACTCTGGGCCGCTGCCCTGCCATTGCTGACTAAGCGCTCCTGCAGGTTTGTTAGCTGCTTTACCTCGGCTTGACAAGAGTGGCAGTCCTTCAGATGTTCTGTGACTGCTTTTTTTTGGGGTTCGGCTAACAGTCCTTCAAGATAGGCAACCAAAATTTCTTTACATTCTGCACAGTTCATTTTTGCACCTCATAACTTTCTGTTTCACTTGGCTGCTGCAACGACTTACGCAGCGTGGCATAGGCCCGCGACAATGTTTTTGTTACTGTACCCAACGGTATATCGAGCTGCTCAGCTACCTGAGAGCATGAGCGGCCGCCGTAATATCGCAGCAGAACAACTCTACGGTAGCTTTCAGGCAGCTCGGCAATTGCCGCCTCGAGCCCGTAATCCTGCGACAATTCCGGACTGGCAGCTTCTTGCGAGAACGAACGGATAGCTTCCCGCTGCTGGTGAAGCATTTCTTTTCTCTGATGTTCCTTCGCTACACGGCCGGCGATACCGAGCAGCCAGGAAAAGAATGACCCCGGCCTTCTTAGTTTATTCATATTGAAGTAGGCCCGCACAAGGGATTCCTGGGCGGCTTCTTCGGCCTTATCCTTGCTGCCTAATTTACCGGCTAAGTGGGCCAGCAAAACCGCCTGATAGCGCCGCACTATATAGCGAAAATCATCCGGATGGCCGTCCAGGCAACGCTCAATGTAGTATTTATCAGTCTCAGACATTTTAGCACCTCAAAAAATTATTAAGTATCCTGCCGTTAGGCGTCCCTTACGGGAGTGTTCTCGCTATATAGTGCGGGATTAGCCTGTTTTGCGACATAAAAAAAATAAAATTGCTTTTTCAGCAGCTTCCCAGAGACCTTTTTTTCTTCCCGTTCCTTTGGGGTAGTATTTTGAAATTGGGTTTGATTGGGTTTGTTTTTTTGGGGCCTGAAGGCGGTTTCATTTTCATAATCCTTTTGTGAAAAAGCGTTTGCGTTCATTTTGGGCTTTTCGGAAATTGGGTTTGAATTGGCTTTGTTTTTTTGGAGCGTGAGGGTGGTTTAATAATCATAAAACTTTTGCGAGAAAGCGTTTGAGTTCATTTTGGCCTTTTTGACATTGGGTTTGATTGGGTTTGAATTGGGTTTGTTTTGACCAAGTGTCCAATTGGATTTATTTTCATAAGCCGTCTGTAAATAGATACTTACGTTCATTTGACTTTTTTGGAAATTGGGTTTGTTTTGCATAATCTATAGTGAAACACACTCTCTATTTCTCTATTTCTCCGCTATTTCGGACTGATATGACAAAAAAACCCCTGTTTTCCGGCGTTTTGTAAAACGATGGCCATTTGGGTAACCCCCCTGATTTACTATTTACTATTGGTTCCCGATGGATCGGGATCTTCGCTTTGCTGCGACTTCGATATTGGTTATGAACTATGAACCATCCATAGTTAGATACATTATACCATAAAACAGATTAGATTTCGAGTGAAATGCTGAAAAATCTCCGAGACTCCGCACTAATTGCTGGTTCGTATCTCGCATAGGGTTCTCCAGACAGATGCGTCAATCATTAGGCTGTCCCCTCCGACTCTGCAACCTCGCGGCCGAGGCAGAAAATGTACGGACACCTTTAATTCGCCCCCGGACGTCATGAACCGGACCGTTACGCTGACCACCTCAGCCCTTGGCAAAAACACCGAGTGATGTAGCTAATTATATTAATGGCATCATGCAAAATTCAGGTATTAGAAACGCGCCGGCACGAAACCGGACAAAAATAAATCTAGTAGCTTCAATTATATTTTGATAAAAATAACCAATTTAGTTATTGATAAAAAGTGAAAATCGCTATAAGTTTATAACATTACATCATCCGATGTGCTTGCAGAATAAAACTTTTAAAGGAGGCTGAAATGGTTATTAACCGAAAAATATTAATATTATGCCTTTTTCTCCCTGTTCTTTTTTCTTCTTCTCTTTTTGCCGCAACTCAATTGTTCGCCTCAGGTTTTGAACAGGGTGTGACCCTGGACCCTCCGACCACCATGGAGATCCGCAGCGGCCAGCCGGATTTCGGCCAGCAATCCAATCAATGGTGGCAAACCCTTCGCGGGTCGGATGTAGACGGATTTTCATGGCCCATACACCTCTGGGGCAACGACGGTTGTTTTCAATATATCATCGACAAGAATTCGGATCCTTCACAATTCGTCCAAACCGTTGCCGGACCCCACGGAACAGCCACAAGAGCATTGTTCCAGGCATTTATAAAGGACGATCGGAATTTTGTCTCATGGTCCCGTAACGAGCATTCGATTTATACGAAAACCGAGGTCCCTTCCTACTACCAGCGGTTCTGGCTGAAGATATCGTCCGAATTGGCCAATTCTCTCGAGTGGCTGGATATGCTGGAATGGAAGTGTGGTTTTGATAGTCCGGGCGGATACAGATTCAGTTTTTTTATTTACAATGGAGGTTCCCTGTATTGGCATGCTCATCTTCAAACAACGGAACAGCTTCAAAACCACCTCTCTCCCACGTGGTCCACGGACAACAAGGATATCGCGGTCCCGGTCGAACAATGGTTTTTTATCGAGACATACACGAAGCACAGCTCCGGAAGCGACGGCAGGCTGTGGGGTGCGGTAAACGGGCAGATCGTTTTCGATTACCGGGGCCAGACGAAATTTCCTAAGTATCCGACTATTCAGCTGGTAATGGGCCCCAAATTATACACCGACGGCCATGGTTCGCAGTGGGTGGACGACATCGAATATTGGGACGAGTTCCCCTGCGGCGCAGGGATAAGCTGTTACGACATGAAAACGGTAATCATTGTTTCCGCCCAAGCCGTAAGTGCGACCCAGGTTTCGATGGTCTTCAACAAGGATTTGGACCCGGCGACCGCCCAAAACAAGGCCAACTATGCGATGAGCAAAGGCGTGTCGATCGTCTCGGCGCAGCTCGATCCGACGAACAAACGGAAGGTCCTGTTGACCACGGCAGTTATGGCGGAGAACGAGTCCTATACCGTGACGGTCAACAACATAAAAGACCTTGAGGGGAATCCGGTGGGTCCGAACACCCAGGCTTCTTTCCCATATAAGGTAACTTCTCAATAAGTCCCTGAAAGCGATATCCAAACCTCCGATTAGCCTCAAAAAAAAACTATTAAATCGCATTTTTATGTTGCAATAATATGATAAGTATATATACATATCAATATGAATACATCGAAACCATCTACAACGTTAAAAAGAAGGCTTCGTCGCAAGCTGGCATCGCTGGGAAAACCGAACCCTTTTGTTGTTGGATCGCTTGTGAAGATCCAGCGTCGATGCGGTAACCCAATCTGTCGGTGTGCGAAAGAAGGCCCGAAGCATCCCGCCCATCTTTTGACCACCAAGGTCAAAGGAAAGACTCAAACAATCTACGTTCCGGTGGAGATGGTCAAAGAAGTACGACAGTGGTGCCAGCAATATAGTGACGTAAAGACGCTTATCAAGGAAGTTTCCGATTGCTGTGAACAGCTCATTCGAGTACATACCAAAGAAAAGCGAATCAAGTCTAAAATTTTACGTATGCCGAACGATACATGAGTCAGGAGAGCAAGTGATAGACCCAGGCCAGATTCAGGAAGAAGAGAAGACGCCTCTGGTGATGGAATTATTACATCTTGTTCAGCAACTGACTGAAGACAATTATTAGTTTGTAACACATATTTGCAGGTTCGTCATTCCGAGCGCAGCGATGCCCCCCTCCACCGTCATTCCGAGCGAAGCGCAGCGAAGTCGAGGAATCTATTCCCTCTGCTGCGCTCGTGACAAGTTTAATAGACCCCTCGGCCCTTCGGCTGCGCTCAGGGCAGGCTCTTGTTTGCTCGGAGTAACAATATACTACCGCCAACCTGCTTTTGTGCTACCGTCCGCCTGCCTTTGCTGCCGGCAGGAAGTTCTCCATCACCCAGTATTGATATTTCTCATTGAAGACTCCAAAGGTAATGGCATCACCCTTCGGCGACCATTTTGGCAACCACGCCCAGGCTTTCTCTCCCAGATTGGATATGTCGGCGATTTGAAAGGACTTGCCACTATCCGTCGCAACACACCAGATTTCCTTGTTGCCGGGCGTGAACACGATATGACGTCCGTCCGGAGACCAATCGAAGATATTGATGCCAAACTTTTTGTTTTTCAAGTGAAAGATCTCTCTCGTTTCCTGGCCGTCTATAGTGGTCGCCAGTAGTATTCTTCGACCGGCCATATAGGCGACCGAACGGCCATCAGATGCAAAGACGGGGCGCCTAAAGGCGTCCTTAAGTTCCCATCGCTCCGGCGGAGGCGTGATCCTTTGCGGTTTTCCGTCTTCAATGTTCACGACGTAAACATTGGATTTGTATGCATAAGCGATGGTCTTACTGTCCGGTGACCACGTGGGATCGAAATTGGGTACACTTGTTTCCAGCGGCACCAGTAGTTTTACTTCACCAGTCTTGACCGTAATTAGAAAGACCCCTGTTCTCTTCTCTCTGTCCCTGCCTGAGAAAGCAATCAATCTGTCATCCGGTGACCAGGACATTCCACGACCTACGTATTCAATCTCAGCTAATGATAACTTTTGTATCTGCTCGCCGGTACTAGCCGATATCAAGGCCAACTCGCTTCGCTCTCGCTGCCGCAGGGCAATTTGTTTCCCATCCGGTGACCAGCAATGACTCCTCGGTATACCGCCTGCCCGCACCACTTGTTGTGGCGGTCCGGTAGCTTTGCCTGTTCGCGAGTCCACCGGCAAAACGAATATTCCGCCAAGCTGAAAACCGGTCCGGTAGGCCAATTGTCCGTTTTGCGACCAGTTGTAGAATTCCATCTGTTCAACGTTCGGTACCACCGGAAAAGGCGCTCCGACAAATCGATTCCCCTCGACCCGCAATGCCCACAAATCTTTGTGCTGCCGGTCGATTCCCCTTTGAGTCCCCGTGAAAACAAGGTGAGTCCCATCGGGAGACCAAATCGGTTGGCTGATTTCGCCCGGAAAATCGGTATATTTCACGTGGCTGGTCCTATCGATTTGTCGGAGGTGTAGAATCGACTGGCCGGCCTCTTTCGTGACATAGCTGAGCGAATCTCCGTTCGGGGAAAAGCGAGGAGAAGGCCACTCTCCCGTTTCCTCGGCCAGGACGGTTTCTTCCTTGTTTTCCAGGTTGACCATGACCGCTGAATGAACGCCCGATTTGGGCGTCCTTAGGCCCAGAATGAGTTTTCCATCAGGTGCCCAGTCTGCAAGCCAGGGCGGATCTTCCATTAGAGTTCGTGTTTTTCCCGTTTTTAGCGAAACAGCAAGAAGGACATTCTTTTCCTGAGTACTATATACCGCGATTTCACTTCCATCAGTCGCCCAGACGACGGAACCATAACAATTCTCAGCAAGGTGTCGCTGTTCACCGGTTGAGGTGTCGATGACAACCAATTGAGAATTCGCTGTTGCACCGGCAAAGTTTTTCCCGTCTGGAGAAAGCGCTGCACCGTAAATAAAATTCGGTTTAATGGCGCTGAGCTGGGAGATGGTGATAAAACGTTTTATTAACTTAGTGGCACCATAGCTCAAAGGCAGCAGAACTGCAATTGCAATTGCCGCGGCGGCTATTTTTGTAACTGGACTTTTCATAATAGTTCTCCTTAAAACGCCAAGTGGCGTTGTTCGCTTTTGTGATTGTTGCGCAGTTTCGTTGAAGACAGAGAGCATTTGTCGGCGCAGGTTTTCGCGATGCGCCGGGTTTGGCTCGGTGTCGATATTTAGCCGAGCGACGATTCTCTTGAACTCGGATTCGTCTTTGAACATTTTACGTTTACCTTTCTAACACACTTTGTAAATGGTTTCGCAGCTCGTTAAGTATCCTGTGTAACGTAACACGCACAGTTACTTCTTTGACGTTTAGAATTTGAGCGAGCTGCTCGTATTTGAAGTTTTCAAAGAACCTTAACGTAACAATGGTCTGGTGCTGCGGCTTTAGTTTCAGGATGGCCGTGTAAAGCCTCGGCCAATCCTGTTCAGATGACTTATCAGTGCTGTCGGCAGCAGAAGCCGTCATTAAGCCGGCTGCTTCTGTGAGCAGCTCTTTACGTCGCGAGGTCTTCCTTATATAGGCGTTTGCCTGGTTGGCGGCTATGGCATACAGCCAGTTTCGAAAATCCTGCACGGTCCGGCCTTTGAAAGTGCGAATCCCGCGGGCCACTTCAAGGAAGACCGTTGAAGTTACGTCCTCTGCGATTTCTTTGTTAAAGAGCCGATGGACACAGAAGCGGAAGATTCGCTCATAGTACACTTCGTAAAGCCGACCCAGTGCGCCGGCTTGCGTGCGGGCTTCGAGCACTAAATTGTCATCTTCTGTTCGCTCAACAAGTTTTGCCATAACACCAACCATTGTCGCGGTTATAATTGCGCAGGAGGGGATTATGTTACAAACAATCGTAAAAAAAATCCTGCAAAATGTACTCTTGGCCTGGAAAGGTCTTTCTTTATCGCATGAAATTTCATTGCAAAATCAGTCGATTACGAATAATCTAAGCGCAAATTTGCATAACTCTGAACTTTAACTATATGAGAAGACATAAAATGGATTCAAATCGTATTGAAAGCAGCATTTTAGCACCCCCGCACCAATTAGGCGGGAGCCTATGCTCAATTGGTGCGGGGTCAGAAGTCAGAGGTCAGAAATCAGAAGTCAGCTTTGTCCTCTGTTCCCTGTTCTCTGTTCTTTGTTCATCTGCTCGTCTTTGCGGGCCGACTGGCAGCCGGCCAACGGCCCGCTTATGACCCGATGGGCAAAGCAGGTCTCGCCGGACAATGTCCACGCTGAGTATCCTCGTCCACAAATGGTTCGCAAGAGCTGGTGGAATCTTAATGGATTGTGGGAATACGCTATCCAGCCTAAAGATGAGCCACAACCGAAAAACTTCGATGGTCAGATTCTTGTGCCGTTTCCGGCTGAGTCGGCCCTGTCGGGAGTAATGAAGCCCGTTGGTGAAGAAAACCGCCTTTGGTATCGCCGGACATTTGAAATCCCCAGGAGATGGGCGAACCAGAGCGTGCTGCTGCATTTCGGCGCTGTGGATTGGGGATACCGCAGTTATAAAACTCGTGAGGAACTTACCGATGCGTACTTGGTCCTGCTCGAAAATTTGCGTTCGCTGATTGGTGGAGGTCTGTGTGCCGGAGTATATACGCAGACGACCGACGTGGAGATGAGGTCAACGGACTGATGACTTACGATAGGGCGATGATAAAGATGGATGTCGAAAAGACCGCTGCGGCGAATCGGCGTTTGTATCTGCCGCCGCCTATTACTAAGACGATTGTCCCGACTTCGCAGAGACAGGGACAAAGCTGGCGATATACAACAAGCAAACCGGGTGACGGCTGGCAGCGAGCAGGCTTCGACGATTCGGACTGGCAGAAAGGTAAAGGTGGTTTCGGTACCGAAGGGACACCCGGCGCTGTTGTCGGCACCGATTGGAAGGATTCGGATATTTGGCTGCGCAGAACGTTTGAGTTAGAGAACAAAAAACTTAGCCGGCCTCAGCTTTCAATCCATCATGATGAGGACGCTGAGGTTTATATCAATGGCCGGCTCATCGCAAAGCCGGATGGCTATACTTCGAGTTACGTTCAAGTTAGGCTTGACGAAAAGATGCGGAGGGCACTGAAAGTCGGCTCGAATTGTTTGGCCGTTCACTGCACTCAAACCACAGGCGGACAATATATCGACGTGGGCCTCGTGGATATGATAGAACAATCAGACAAATAATCGAGAGCCGGGTTTGACCGGCAACATTGTTTCCGTACGGAGAACAGTAGTATTCGAGAATCGAAGATTAGGCGCAAAGAATGCCTTTGACGGCGGAGCAAAAAGACATAGTGGAGAGTTTCGGAAAGCCGATGCTTGTTATGGCCGGACCTGGTACAGGAAAAACAAAGGTGTTGGCTCATAAGATTACGCATCTACTAAGGAGGAACCTGGCATCCAAAGAGGAAATTATTGGTATTACTTTTACAACTAAAGCAGCAGGAGAGATGCGAAACAGACTCGCAGAACTTGGTCTGTCAATGGAGGAACAACCATTGATATGTACACTGCATTCTTTTTGTGTGAGGATGCTTAAAGACAGGGGCAATGAGGTGGGCGTACCTAAAGAATTTTTGATCGCTGATGAGTATGAATCTTCCCTCGTGTTAAGCGATGCTATCCTTGATGTTAATCTGAAAGCGAGTAAGGAAAAAATAAGAAAATGCTCAAAAGGCATTTTATTATTGAAGGCGAGAGGGGAAGGGCCAAATGACATTGCTGACAGTTCGTTCAAGAATATCTATTCAAGGTACCAGAAGTTATTACAATTCCATTGCGCTTTGGATTTTCAGGACTTGATACTAAAGGGGTATGCACTCTTGGAAAGATGTGTCGACGTTAAGAATTATTATAAGGGAATGAGTAAAAGTTTATTGGTCGATGAGTTTCAGGACATAAATCGGGCAGAATATTCGTTAATTAGATTGCTCGCTAATGAGGGGACAGGACTTTTCATAGTTGGAGATGATAAACAGAGTATTTACGGCTGGCGTGGGGGAAATCCTGAAATTATTTTAGGAGTTGCTAAAGATTTTGCTGGTGTTATAGAGAAACCAATGACAATATGTTTTCGCTGTCCAGAGAAAGTCATAAGAGGGGCTGATGAATTTATCAAGCGAAAGCCGTGTTTAAAGCCTTTTAAGAAAAATGGTGAGCCAATCAAGGTTCTTGATTGTAAAAGTGACGTTCAAGAAGCAAAGTACATTTCTGAGTGGGTTAAGGGGGCCATCCAAAATAGTCAATACTCAGCTAAGGATATAGCCATCCTATACCAGGGCGGAGATATTGCAGATAGGATTGCGGAGCACCTTCGTGAAGCGAATATTCCTATAACAAGACCTTCGCCCAAAGAGGTACAGCGAGTGAAAGAATTCATTGCTTGCCTCAGACTTATTGTAGATAGGCGAGACAGTTTGGCGTTGAGGGTTTGTCTATCTTCAAAGTTAGCTCGAGGTATTGGGACCAAGGGGATAAAAAAGATTCGCGATTATGCAGAAAGAAACAGATGTTCGATGTGGAAAGCATTAATAGCAGCGCAAAACGATGGTTCTTTTAAAAAGTGGCATAAAGGATTGGATAGATTTAATCAACTTGTTGAAGACCTATCGGCTGCCGCTTCCAAACGGACACTTAGTGGATTACTTCATGAAGTTGCGGGAGCTTTGGTATATGAAAGCGAGCCAAGAATTATAGAAATGATTAAAAGGTCAGAAGATGCGCCAAGTGATTTGAGTTTATACGACTTCATCCAAGAAATTCGAGGCATGAAGGGAGAGAAAAGCGCAGAAACTAGAAGCTCGGCTGAGGAAGAAGTTGATGCTGTATTGTTCGTTACCATGCATTCGGTCAAAGGGTTACAGCGAAAGGTTATTTTTGTAGTCGGTATGGAAAGAGGAAATTTCCCTCGTTCGAGCAGAGGTAGTGAAGAAGAAAGAAGGCTTTGTTACGTGGCTTTGACGAGAGCGGAGGAAGAAATTTTTCTGTGTTATGCAAAGAAACGCGAAGGAAAATCGGCGCAAGGATATAGATTTTATGACAAGTCACCATTTATATTTGAAATTCCTAAGCAATACCGGGAGTTTATATTACCGACTTAGAAGCCGGAGTTCTCAGAAAAGCAATGATAAAGTTACTTTAAAGGTAGCGAAATGAATCGACGGGAATTTATTAAGTTTGTTGCTGGTGGCGCAGCGGCGGTGGCGGTAACGAACTACGGCTGTTCGGTGGGAGAGAGTTCTAAAGCGATAACCAAACGGCCTAATATCATCCTTATTATGGCGGATGATTTGGGCTACGGTGACATTGGCTGCTACGGCAGCAAAAAGA